>CAYRTV010000214.1:0-5320 GCA_964427225.1 uncultured Eubacteriales bacterium | reverse complement strand
CATTTCCAGGCACTGAAGAAACCGAAGAGCTCAGCCGGATGACTTTCAGCTATGAGATCAAGGAGATGACCGGGAGTTTTTATGACATCTCTCCGGTTTTGGATTACGAAGACGAAAGTGCTGTGGAGCTGCTGACGGACATATTACAGTACAATCAGGAATTCAGTTTGCAGGCGAAAAACCTGGCAATGGAGGTTACCGGCGGCAAAGAAGGCGAACCGCTGTCGCGGTTCACCTGGGTAACAAGGGCTATGGAAAGCGGTTTTAAAGCCGCTCCGGAATATATCCGTGCTTTTTTCCAGCCGCTGGAGGAAGAAGGGATTTTTGATCAGTATTTAAAAGACAACAAGCCTCTGTTTGATATGTATTTCCGGATGGATGATTCCCGGTTTACCTTTGCGGCCGGAGAAAGTCCTATGACTGTAAATGTCAAACTGTCGGGCGGTTCCTATTACCTGCGGCCGGAGAAGGACAGCCAGTTCAATTTTGGTTTTGCCTGGGAAGTTGAAGGTGCCGGTGCCGAAGGAGAACAAATTCCCGCTTGGGCGGCCGCATTGAATATCAACCGGATGGATTTCCGGTTCAATATCTCCAATCTGCCGCCGGACTTAATCGCGGGGTACTTTGATATGATGAAGTATATCCGGGAAGCCGCTGGAAAGGAAGCTGAGGAGCTTCAAGGCCGGATAGCCATGAAAGGGCTGGCTTTGGTGGGTAAGTTGACAAACGCGCAGCCGGTGATCACGATGCAGCTGGTCCCGCTGGACCTCGGCGCAGGCAAGATTCAAGCGGAAGGGGAGTTTAAGTTTATCGGCATGGCCCCTCCTGTCGGCAAGGCAACGGTTATGATTCCTGACCTTGAAGGTATGGCTGAAAAATTACAGCAAATCCCTGCCATTCCAAGTGAGAAAATCGACCCCATGCTGGCCAAGATTCGGGCCATTTTTGACGTCAAGAACACCGGCGAGGCCGTGCTGGTCTTTGAGATACGGGAAGACAAACCCGGCAGCTATTATCTCAATGGACAGCCGCATAAGTTCCGATCAGAATGATTTTTATTCAGGAAATGCCGCTATTGATTCATTGGCGATAGAATGAGAGAATAAAAAAAGTCATCCTGAGAAGCGAAGCGGCGAAGGATCTTAAGCTGTATTGTAAATGCGAGGAGATTGGTTTTTTGTAAGGCAGACTTAAATCCTCCAGCCTGCTCCGGAGATTTCAGGATGCTGGATTTATACAGCATATGAAATGGGAGAAAAGCAATCATGAATTTATCAGAACGTGAGAGGCGTGACCTGGTGGCTCAATGGGCCTTTGACACCCGCCCCATTCTCGGCCGGATGCATCTGTGGCTGGAAGATGTCGAGGTGCAGTGGGTCCGCGGAAAACCGGTGCCTGAGTTCATAAAAAGCATCAGTTTTATGGACGGCCGCATGGAACGGCTGATGATCATGACCGCCGCGGTGACCGCCCTTGGAACCCGGCTTTTCGGTCGTTTCGGCGAGGGCAAAGATAGAAGCAAGGAAGAACTCAACCGGGTGAAAAAAGACGCGGACGCCATTTCCGCTTATGCTATGAGCGAGAGTTTGTGGTATGCGACCCGCCAGCTTCCGGAAAATCATGCGATATTGGTTTGTATGGGAGAAGGCCTGATGCCGAAAGTCGGCGAAACCAAGGAAATGGGCTCCAATCCCCAGCTGGGTTTCGGCAGGGTTTACGCCAGGCCCCAAGTGGCGAAGTGGCTGGATGGCCGGGTGACCAGATTGCTGAATGAAAAGAACTACGGCTGGGAGGATTTTAGGGAAGATGTCAAAGACGCCGGGATTACAGTCTGGGGTGCTGCTATTGATACATTGGAAAACACCTCCCGTTTCGCCAAAGGCAAATCCACGGGATCTCTGACTGTGATGCATCTTTTCAACCAGCCGCTGATTATCACCAAGCCTTATGAAGGATACATGGGCAATCTATTTTTGCCCATGGAAGTGCTGCGCAAGGCGGAGGAAAAATCTGTGCTGCTGGATTTTAGGACCCCGCGGAAAGATGTGACGGCAGCCATCGAGGCCGCCTATCCCGATATCAAGCGGGAACATATCCATGTTTGGACCCTGGGAGGAGAAAGCCGGAAGAAAAGACTGGGCTCCCTCTGGAAGCAATGGGAGGAACTCGGTGTGCACCTGGTTGAAGACGGCTGGGAAATGCCCACCAAGGGGAAAGCCTTTATTGATTCCGGAACCTATGCCCCCACCTACCTGGTCGGCTCATGGAAGGACCAAAGCGGCGACACCCATGTGTTTTTAACGGATGGGTATGCGGCATCCGCTGAAGCCATGCAGGCGGCAAGCTTGACTCCTGCCCTGGATTTAGACGGCTCCCTGGTGACCTTTACCTCCAAATTCAAGCTTCCGATTGATAAAGAACAGCATGTGATGCGGCTGAGGCCGGAAAATCCGGATTTTAAAGAGCGGCTGGAAGAAATCATGGAAGAACAGGTGGAACAGGAAACATTGGATGAATACCGGGATTTGATCAGGGAGGCCCGGGATGCCGGTATGCCGGAAAGACACCGGGTGATCCGGGCTGCGGATTTTTTCCCGGAAAAAAACTGGGACGTGGCCGCCCTTTCCGGATACATGTGTTATGATCCTTATACCGGAACACCGGGCATTGAATGTATTGACGATGAACGTTATCAAGTCTCCGCCCGCATATCCACGCCGAAGGCCGGTAAAGTGGTCAAGCTGATACTGCGGCTGATGGAAAAACCGGAAGAGCAGCGCCTGGTTTTCAATCCGCTGCTGACCCGGTTTTTTTACGGCGAGGATTTCCACACCCGGCCGGTTAAAATCTCCGACTCCGGCCGCATCCGCAACGAGCTGCAGACCCTATGTGCGGAAGCCCTGGAATATCCCGGCAACGGCAAGATCCGGGTCCATTTCAACCGCATTCCGCCGGAAGTGATTTCGCTTAAGGACCAGGAAGTTCTGCACGAAGTGCTGGAATGGTACAAGGCCCATCATCCGATTTGGTTTCATTGGCTCGAAATCGCTTAAACTGGGTATTCATAAATAAATTGCGATCTTTTTGTGATCTTTTTTTTGTTCGCGATGTTGATGAGTTCTATTAAAAGATTGATAAATACGTTTACCGATAATTTCATGCTTCTATTTTGATCGCAATTTTTTTACCCTTCGGGCGGGGTCCTGAGGAGCGAAGCGACGTGAGGATCTTAGACGGCTTCGTTCTTGAGAATCTAGCCGTCTAAGGTTGCCACGGCCTGCTCCGCAGGCCTCGCAATAAAACTTTGTTGCAGGGCATTCGCGGTGAAGCACCACAGCTTCATGCCCTGCGCCTCGCATCTGCGGCAATCCCGGCCCGTTCATCATTCAGGCTAACAGAGTTTTGTATACTCATTGTTTATATAAAAATAAAGATTTAAACTTTTCATGCTCACTGGTATCTAAAAACTGTCCCCGCTGTAGCGAGTAAGCAATTCCAGCCGCAGCCGGCGGAACATGTTGACCACCTGTTCCATTCGGTCTTTTGTCAGCTTCGTTAAAAAAGCGCGGGCTTTATCAGGGTTCTCCTCGTATAGTTTTGAGGCTTCCTTGTCGATTTCCGCCATGGAGGTGAAAAATTCGTTCTCTATGGGATTTCTAGCGGCATGCAGGTCTTTGACCGCCTCCTGCCACCTGAGGTGCAGTAATTTTTCTACGAAATCCACCGCCCATCTGGCTGAATTTTCATCGAATTTTTGCATATCGTATGTTTTATAATAGCGGTGAATTTCTTGTACTCCAGCGTAAATAGGGATATACGCGCTCACGTAGGGATTGTCCACGTAAAACCAGTACACCCCGCCGACAGGGTCGGGCAGCCATCCCCGTAGCTGAGCCACCATCCCGTAGCCTTGAGTGGCGATGGTGCGGTGATAGGGGATATCGAGAAGTTCCATTAATTCGGGAGCCGGAAAAGGACTCGTCAGCGGGCTTTTTTTGTATTCACCCTCTCTTCCCGGAACCAGCCATGCCGGGTGTGAAGTCCGGTCATATATGGTACCCGAAAAATAGGAGCGCTGATAGGCGATGATATTCCGGGCGGCAAGCTTTTTATCCGGCTTGACGGAAAAAGGATAGAAGTCCGCCCCTTCAATACCCTGCCGGTACATCGTCATGATATCCGCCGGACGACCCAGGGACCGCTGCGGCCAGTCTTTATAAGAAGGCGCGGCTGTGCTGTAAATCAGCCAAAGGCGGGCCAGCTCTCCTTCATGTATGGGAGGGGCATAGGCTTCCTGCCAGATAAAAGGCTGTCCGCTTTCCGGGGCATACCAGCCCCTGTCGACGGCTTCCTGCATATAATTCGGAGACATCAGAAAATCCGGGCTGTACGCATCGATTTCCCGGATGCGGACATAGTTTGGGATAACCACAATATGATCATCCGGAACCCTTCGGGCAGCCCATATGGCGCCGGGCTTTCCCGAATCCCGTGTCCATTCCGGGCCGACGCTGAAAATCTCCATAACCCAAAGTTCTTTTGGATCAGCAATGCACAGGGCCTCCGCCCCTCCGCAGGAGGGCAGGAAGCCGTATTTTTCCACCAATCCGCCGATCAGCTTGACCGCCTCCTCAGCCGTGCGGCACCGCTGCAAAGCGAAGATTTGCGCCTGCTCGACGGTCATGATTTGCTCAGTTACGCCCTTGACGAACGCGACATTTAAGGCGGCTTTCTGGCGGCAGGTGCTTTCTCCGATAGCCAGCTGGTGTTCGTTCATCTGTGAATATCCGGTATGGAAATAGGTGAAGGTTTGTTTCGCCTGCGGAATTTTCCCGATGACTGTACCGTAATCCCCCAATTCCTTTCCGGCGCGCGGATCATCTTTGCCGAAATAGACCATTCCCCAATAAACCGGAGCTTCAGCTACCGGCGGATAAGTTTTTCCCGGCACTACATGCACGCGGCATTCGCTGCAGCAGTCGGTATGCGAGGTGATGACCGAGCCGTCCGCAGTGGCGTCTTTACCGGCGCCGATGACAGTGCAGCCGTCATATTCGTTCCGGTCCGTTAAATCAGCTGATACAAATCCCGTTGTCAAAAACACATTCAAAAGAATAAAAACCAGTATTTTTCTCATTTTATGGCTCCTGCACAGTGTCATGTGCTGTCAACATGTAGGTTCATTTTCATCGTTCATGATGCAGGCACATGTTTAATTCATAATAAAATTGCGATGCTTATGCAATCTTTTTCTGCCTGAAAAGACAATTTTCAGTTCGGGTCCGGATACATGATATAATATATGTGTAGGGATAATTTC
>CAYRTV010000213.1:0-5323 GCA_964427225.1 uncultured Eubacteriales bacterium | reverse complement strand
ACGGCTCAACCGTCATGGAGCTGGAAAAAGCCGATATCGAAGAGGTTTTAGCTATGGGCTGGACCTTTCCGGAACCATTTCAGGCGACCGCCGCTGACGGCAAAACCGTTATTTACGGCCTGATGTGGAAACCCTCGAACTATGATGAAAACAAATCCTATCCGGTTATTGACCAGACTTATACCGGCCCTCAAGCGGTGGTCACTCCAAAAACCTTCCGCCGGGCCCTTTTTCATTCCAACACACCCCTGGCGGAACTTCAGTTTATTCCCATCACCGTAGACGGCCGGGGCACCGCCCAGCGCTCCAAGGACTTTCATGACTTCACTTATAAAAATCTGGGCGGCGGTGTGACCGACCATATTCCCGCCATCCAGCAGCTGGCTGCGGATAATCCTTTTATGGATACGGACCGGGTCGGTATTTACGGTCATTCCGCCGGCGGATATGATACCGCCCACGCTCTGCTGAACTGGCCTGAGTTCTACAAGGTGGGTGTTTCCTCCTCAGGAAACCACGACCACCGCATGGCCAAGGCCTGGTGGCCGGAGCAATATATGGGATACCCAGCGGGCAATTTTTATCCCGAGCAATCCAATATCAACAACGCGGATAAGCTGGAAGGCAAGCTGCTGCTGGTGCACGGCGAAATCGATGAAAATGTCAATCCCTCAGCCACTTTCCGGTTTGTGGATGCATTGATCAAGCACAACAAAGATTTTGATCTTCTGATTATGCCGAACAACCACCATGGCTACCGAGGTATTTACGGCGATTATTTCACCCGCAAGCGCTGGGATTATTTCGTCCGCCATCTGCACTTCACCGAACCTCCGGCCTAACCCATCCAGAATCCTTTGCGGTGGGAAATCCCCAGGCATTTAAGACATTCGGGGCAAAAATAGATATATCTTTTTCCTAAAGTCGCCTCCATCCTGCGGTAATGGATTGTCTTTATATCGCTTTCGCAATGAGGACAAATCGGTTTATCTTTATTGTTTTCTTTAATAGGAATCATGGGTTATCCTTCCTTTCGCTCTATATACGCAGCAGGAGTTAAATATATTCAATCTTTTTTAACAGGTTTCTTTTCCTTGTCAGGCGTTGTTTTCTTTTTTTGGGTCTCTTTCCATTTTTTTAGATTTTCTCCCATGTCTTTCATCACGGGCTTTACGGATTCCCCCCAATTCTTCAGACGTGATGAAAACTCATCCCGGGGCCCTTTCAAAACTTCATCAAATTCCAGAAATCTCTTCCCCAGCTCTGACAGCGACGGCTGCACCGCATCGTCAAACTCCCGGATTTTCCCCTCGGCCTTGAATAAGTAGGGTTTGAGTTCCTCCCCTAGCTCTTTCAGCCCATCTCCGATCTGACCGAAGACATCCCGCTCTTTTTCTTCTTTCTGTTTTTTTTCAGTCATAGCTGTTCCTCCTCACGCATACCATTATCGTTCTATTAAAATATACGTGCAAGCAGAAGCCCGGGTTCCACATTGTTTTCATGTATTCTTTTTGTTAGTATAAAAATGTCTCCAAACCGCGTCAACGGCCGCGGGGATCTTAGAGTGCTTCGCCAAAGAAAAATGACAAGGAATTTTTATTCACTTTTCGTCAAATATTATACAAAGATTTTTCCGTTCAGCCAGCAAACGTATGCCTTTCTGAAGGAATTCACCCGGGGTGGAGAAAAAAATCTATTAGATGCAGGCTGCGGGACCGGTGATTATGCCGACCGTTTTCACAAAGACGGCTTTCAAGCCGCCGGATTCGATTCCAATGAGGAAATGATTGAATATGCCAGGGCCCGTTTTCCCGAGACGGAATTCCTTCGGCTTGACCTGCTGGAACTGCCGGTCCTGAAAGAAAATTTTGATCTGATTTACAGCATCGGCAATACTGTCAGTCATCTTACCCAGGCCGAATTTGTGACTTTCGCCGGTGACGTCTACCAGCAGCTGAATCCGGGCGGCCATTGGATCTTTCAGGTCAAAAATTGGGACCATATTCTGCAGCAGACCCCGGAATACACCTTTCCCCTGATAGAGGCAGAAGAGGGTAAAGTAAAATTTTTCCGACAATACACTGATATATCCACCAGAAATGTCACCTTTATCAACCGGCTTGAAGACCAGGGCGATGTCGTTTTCGACGGAGAAGTCAAATTATTTCCGATTCAAAACCAGGATTATTTATCCATTCATCATCGGATCGGCTTCATTCTTGCCGGGCATTTTGCTGACTTTAATATGAACGACTATGAAGAGAGCCGTGATTCGGCAAATATTTTTGTTTTTTCCAAGCCTGCCCGTTGAGTGCTTGTCAAACCTGCAGACAAAGAATATAAATAAGGCATGTATAAAGGAGGCTCCCCGTGTTTAAATGGTTGAGATTGTTTTTACCCTTTTTATTAATGATTAGCATCTGCGTTTTTAATTTATATGCTGAACAAACCGCAAAAAATCCATTTGAGGCCGATTATCCCCCCGGTATCTTGCCGGTTATCGTTCTGCAGGGATCGGATTATGAGATGGGCATTCAGTACGGAGAACAAGCCGCGTCTTTCCTTATCAAGGCCAAAAGAGAAAAGTGGTCGGCGGCCCTGGAAAACTTTTCCCGAGAAGAGGTCATCCGAGCCCTCAAGGCCAATCAGCACTATATTAAAGAATATACACCGGAATGGATTGAGTTTATGCGCGGCATGGCTGATGGTGCGATGTCCAAAGGGTATGATATCCATTACAGCGATATTCTGCTGATGAACTGCACACTGCCCAAACTGGAGACTTCCAATTTTCCTGAAGGTGCAGTCAAGGACTCGCTTCCTCCCAAGAAGTGTTCGGTTTGCTCCGCTTGGGGCAGTGCCACCAAGAATGGACAACTGATCGGAGTGGATACTCTGGATTCTTCCGAAGTGCCCTACGGTGTTGTCATTGTCGCTTTTCCGGATAAAGGAAACAGCTATATCTGCGCGGCGGATGCGGGTGAAATCGGAGATCATTTTTTAATGAATAACCAGGGCCTTTTTATCGGCAATTCCGGAGGCGGCAATTCCCCCAGGGATATCGATTATGATTACGGCCTCAGCTGGTCCTGCTCACTCCCTTATTTAGCTCGCTTTGCGGACAACGCCGGGAAATCCAAGGACATGGTTATGGAGTGGCACATCAACCTGCCTGAAAACTTTCACTTCGTCGATACCGGCGGCACCGCGTACGTCGTGGAAAAAACCTCTGCCCTCCAGAGCGTACGCAAGCCCGGAGATTTCGGAGAAGAGGATTTTCTCTATTCCACCAATAATTATCTCAACGAGACCATGAAAGTGACCAAAGAGAGCGGATTCATCAAACAGCACGGTGGTTACGGTGCCTACGCCGCTCCCCGCAACCTGATGATCTGGGATATGCTGCATAATTATCACGGTCAAATCGATGGGGAATTTGCCAAAATGATCCTGCGTTTTCCTGGAGAAGCTCCGCCAGAACCGCCTGCAGGAGGCTGGGACGCTGTGTTCTGCCGGCCATCCAATTTATGGACAGCCGTCGTAACACCGCATAAGGGCGATCAAGGCATTGCCCGGATTTGTACCGGCCCGGCCGGGCGCGTGCTTCACGCATCACAGGCGTCGGATGAATCCACCATGCATCCCGCCTATCAATATGTCGACGGAACGCATACTTTCTATCAGCTCCGTTTAGCCGCAACTCCTCTAGAAACGGCAGAAGATGCCCGCAATAAGGCCAAACAATCCATCTCTGAGGCCTACCGGGAACTCATGTACTTAAACTTCAATGACAGCGGATATGCCGCCCTGGAATCGGGCTATGGCCGTGCAAATGCGGAATATTATGCCGGCCGTGATGCTCTGCATCGGGCAGAATTGAGCTCAGGAAATCAGACTTTGGCCTGGTTATCTCTGGCCGCGACCTTTTTTACCCGCTGCCAGGCCCATGCCGCACAAGTTAAAGAGGCGTTGGTCCCGCCGGCTGCCAGCCCTTCGGGCCTGGGATTGAGGTCTTTCGGCGGAGACTGGGGTGAATGGGAAACACGGATAAAATAAAGTTTTTTTAAACTTGGGGCTCTTTTCTACGTTTCACCCATTTTTCCCCTTCGACAACAATAAAGACAACTGAAGACAAAGCCAAAGTGATGATCAATTCCGTAAAAGTCAGGGGTCCGGTATGAAAAATGGGATTGAGAAACGGCACATAAATGGTCATCATCTGCAGTATAAAAGTCAATAGAAAGGCTCCCAAAAGGGGCATATTGGATAAGATTCCCTGCTTAAACAATGATTCCCTTTCTGACCGGATCGCCAAAACATGGCCCATCTGACTGAAACACAAGACCGTGAACACCATCGTCCGCCAGTGCTCAAATCCGACACTAATGCTCCACGCCTGAGATCCGATGGACACCAAACCCATCAACAGTCCGATACAGATGATATGACCCGCCATTCCATGTGCAAATATGCTCTCCTTGGGCTTGCGGGGCGGATTCTGCATGATGTTTTTCTCCGCCGGTTCCGCGGCCAGTGCCAGTCCGGGCAGGCCATCGGTCACAATGTTGATCCATAATATATGGATGGGCAAGAGCGGAATCGGCAGTCCCAGAAAAGGCGCCAGCAGCAATGTCCACAGCTCTCCGGAATTGCTGGTCATGGTGTATTTGATAAATTTCCGAATGTTATCAAAAATCCGCCGGCCTTCTTTAACCGCCTTTATAATCGTGGCGAAATTGTCATCCAGCAGGATCATATCCGCCGACTCTTTGGAGACGTCCGTCCCGGTTATACCCATCGCAATCCCGATATCCGCCCTTTTCAAAGCAGGAGCGTCATTCACTCCGTCACCGGTCATGGCGGCGAATTGCCCTCGGTCCTGCATGGCTTTTATGATCTTGAGCTTCTGCGCCGGCGCTACCCGCGCATAAACCCGGGTGGTTTCCACCCGTTCTTCAAATTCTTCAGGGGTAATATTCGCCAATTCGGGTCCGCTCATGACAGCGTTGGAATCATTCTCTAAAATTCCCAGCCGTTTAGCGATGGCCACCGCAGTGGCCTGATGATCACCTGTGATCATAACCGGTTTGATACCGGCGGAGACACATTCAGCCACCGCCGCCTCGGCTTCTTCCCGGGGCGGATCGATCAAACCGGCGATTCCTAAAAAGTGAAGATCCGTTTCCACGTCTTCAGGTTCCGGACTTTCCGGCAGCCGGTCCCAGCGCCGCATGGCGGTACCTAAAGTCCGTAACCCCTGGGAAGCCATATGGTCTCCAGCGTCCAGTATGGTTTGCCGGTCAAAAAGCATCTGGCCCTGCGG
>CAYRTV010000212.1:0-5359 GCA_964427225.1 uncultured Eubacteriales bacterium | reverse complement strand
GGGGTCCAGGACTCCCGGGTGCATACTCTGCGAAATTTGGCCGATATGGATGCCATTATCGAGCGACTGGAGGATGAGCAGGTTGAACACGCCGTCGTTGTCGGCGGCGGATATATCGGTTTGGAAATGGCCGAAGCCCTGCGGCACAATGCTGTAGATGTGACTCTAGTTGAGCTTGCCGATCAGGTTTTCTTGGCGGCAGACCGGGAAATGGTCACCCCCGTCCATCAAGAACTCCGCAAGCACGGAGTGGACCTGCGGCTGGAAACATCCATACAAGGCTTCCAGGATCGAGACGGGCGGCTCGAAGCAGAAGTCAGCACCTGCGCCCGAATTCCCTGCGATCTGGCCGTATTGGCCATTGGTGTACGGCCGGAATCCAATCTGGCAGCAGATGCCGGGCTTGAAACCGGAAAGCTCGGCGGAATTTCCGTCAATGAGCACATGCAGACCAGTGATCCGGACATTTATGCCGCAGGTGATGCCGTCGAAGTGCGGCATCTTATAAGCGGAGACAATGCGCTTATCCCCCTGGCCGGTCCGGCCAACCGTCAGGGGCGGATCGCTGCCGATCATATTATGGGGCGAACCTCGGAATATAAAGATACACAAGGTACAGCCATATGCAAAATTTTCGATTTATCCGCGGCTGTCACCGGACTGAACGAACGCCAGCTTAAACAATCCGGCCGTGAATATGAAAAAATATACATCCATCCTTCCGACCACGCCGGCTACTATCCCGGTGCGGAACAAATCAGCATGAAGCTTTTATTTTGTCCTGATTCCGGAAAAATTTACGGTGCCCAGGCCGTCGGTGCCGCGGGTGTGGATAAACGGATCGATGTTCTTGCCACTGCCATCCGCGCCGGAATGACCGTTAAGGATTTGGAACACCTTGAACTCTGTTACGCCCCGCCCTACGGATCCGCTAAAGATCCGGTTAATTACCTCGGCTTTGTGGCGCATAATGTCATCAGGGACGACATGAAAATATGCCACGCCGAAGAGATAGTGGAGCCGGATGCCGACCGGCTGTTGCTGGATGTGCGCACCCCGGAGGAAGCCGCTGAGGGAACAATTCCGGATTCCGTGAATATTCCTATCGATGACCTTCGTTCTCGGCTGTCAGAGATCCCGCGGGATAAAGAGATTTTGGTCTTTTGTGCTGTCGGAATCAGAGGATACCTGGCAGTCCGTATCCTGGAACAACATGGCTTTTCAGCCCGCAATTTAAGCGGCGGATATACCACGTACAGGTCCTTTTTCCCGGAACCGCCGCAAGCAAAACCCCGCAAAGAAATATTATCTCAAATCTGAAAACCGTATAAGGACTTCTTTCTTATTCTATCTCTCTAACACAGCGAAAACCCTGGATGGGGTTGCGGTTTTCCGGAAAGCTGGAATTGCGGTTGGCCGCCCGGTGATAGTAAGCGCTGTCCACCCAGCCTCCGCCTCTGAGAACCCGGCTGGAACCGGTGTCCGGCCCCTTCGGATTCATTTCAGGAGAAGCCGCATAGTATTCACTGGCGCCGTACCAATCATGACACCATTCCCAGACATTGCCGGTCATATCTCGAACTCCATAAGGAGATACGTTTTTATCATAAAACCGCAGAGGCGTAATGCCGGGCTCAAACGGATCGCCGCTGTGCTCAAAATTGGCATAGCTGCCGTCAATCGATGCACCCCAGGGATGCCTGGGCTGCGAGGTGCCCCGTGCGGCCTTCTCCCATTCCGCCTCGGTCGGCAAACGAAAGGTGTATCCCGACATTTCCGACAGCCATTGGCAATAGGCAGAGGCTTCATACCAGCTTACGCCGACAACCGGAAAGGTCTCATTGCCGGCCAATCCGCCGCCTTGAAACCGGTCATCCTCCCAGAAACGAGGGGCCCGGCCGTATTCCCCAAACCCGCCGGCTGTCCAGTATTTCGGATCGGCATAACCGCCGGCTTCGATGAAGTTCCGGTATTGCCGGTTGCTGATTTTGTCCTTCCCGACATAATAAGCATCCAAATAAACAGTATGGACCGGCACTTCATCTCCGTCTCCTTCCCGGAAATTGTCGCCCATTTGAAATTCTCCGGAAGGAATCAGCACATATTCACCTAACACCTCGTCCTCCATCCAGGCCTTAGCTTTTTTCGGTTCCGCCTCGCGGACCCAGCGGAATCCGGTGGTGAAACTTTTGATGTGGGCGCCTTTTTTATGGCGGCCGGATACCCGCTGATAATATGCACTGTCAATATATCCGGCGGACCGCAGTACGCGGCTGGAGCCGCTTTCCGGTCCTTGGGGATTATATCTCGGAGAATACAGGTAATAATCTCCGTCATACCAATCCAAACACCATTCCGAAGTCAATCCGCACATATCATAAGCCCCGAAAGGAGAGGCGTTGCTCTTGGTTTCAAATCCATTGCGGGGACTTCCGTCATAGAAACCCACCGGTGTCAGATGCATAGTGCCGCGCGCATTTCCCCAATCATAATTTGTCCGGCTTTTATCTATCTCATCGCCCCAGGAATACCGTCTTTTTTCTGTGCCCCGGGCCGCTTTTTCCCATTCCGCCTCAGTCGGCAAGCGGTAGGTATGGCCGGTTACTTCGGACAGCCAGCTGCAATAGGCCATGGCTTCATACCAGCTGACACCGACGACGGGATAATTCTCGTTTCCGGGAAGTCCGCCCCCGAAATAAGCGGCGCTCATCCAATGAGCCGGCACCGGACCGAATTCACCGAACCCTCCCGCTGCCCAATACCGGGCGGAGTTATATCCGCCGGCCTGGATAAAACGCTTGTATTCGCCTGCGGTCACCTTGTATTTGCCGATATAAAAAGCATCCACATAGACCGTATGCACCGGAACCTCATCGGAATGGCCTTCATTGAACAGGTCTCCCATTTCAAATTCGCCGACTCCGACAAAGACATGTTCTCCGTACCCGTCGTCCAATTTGGTTTTCTGCTGCCCGGCCCCTAAAAGTATCAGGACCGGAAAAACAAAACATAAAAGCAATAAAGCATAACGTTTTTTTGCGACCATATCATTCTCCTTCCCCTCACTATTGTATGCCGTTCCCGCCGGCTTGTCAGCATCTTTCGGGACGGCTCTATCTCTTCACTCTTTTCATGGCCGAACCATTATTCGAAAACGACACCCTTGTCATCCTGAGGCCTGCGAAGCAGGCCGTGAGGATCTTAGGCTGCTTCGCCGAATGAAGCGTAACCGTCTCCTCGTGCAAGCGCTGTCTAAGATTCCCGCCGCATCGCTCCGGGAATGACATAGGAGTTGCTTTCGCAGGCCTAAGGATGAAAGCTGCGGTGCCACATTTCCGATATGCAATGTTTTACAATGCCGTTTCAAATGACTATAGTACAAATATCAGAATCATCTTGGAGGCTGCGCAATGAACAAAGCTATAATAACAATCATCACGCTGGCTCTTCTCCTGTCCGCATGCGGCGGCGGAGACATCGGCAAGGAATCAGCGGAAGAAAAAGCGGCCGAGCTTCCGGAAGCGGCTGAGGCGGTTTCTCTTTTAGGAGAGCCCCTCTATTCTCCCGAACCGTCCGCAGCCGCTTTGGAGCAATACCAGGATGCTAAAGTTCGGTATGAAGAGAATCCGAATGATGCAGACGCTGTTATCTGGTATGGCCGCCGGGCCGCGTACCTGGGACAATACAGGGAGGCCATCGACATTTTCACCGAAGGCATAACACAATTTCCGGAAGACGCCCGTTTTTACCGCCATCGCGGGCACCGCTATATATCCGTCCGTGAATTTGACAATGCAGTCCGGGATCTGGAAAAAGCCGGCGAACTGGTTGAGGGGACCGAAGACAAGGTGGAACCGGACGGCATGCCCAATGCCCAAAATATTCCTCTCAGCACCCTTCATACCAACATCTGGTACCATCTGGGACTGGCTTATTATCTTCAGCATGAATTTGATAAGGCAGCCCCGGTTTATCATAAGGGAATTGAAGCCTGCCCCAATAATGATATGCTGACAGCGTTCACCCACTGGGCCTATATGACTTACCGCCGGCTCGGTCAGAAGGATCAGGCGGCCGAAGTTGTAAAACCAATCCATGCGGACATGGAGATTATCGAAAATCAGGCATATCACCAGCTATGCCTGCTATATGAGGGAGAACGGACCGTCGATGAATTGTACGGTTCCAGCGATACCGGCACTCCCTCGAATGACGCTTTGGCTTACGGCATCGGCAACTGGTATTTTTACAATGGCGTCCCTGAGAAGGCGGAAGCTGTTTTCCGGGCGATCATCGACGGCGGACACTGGGCCTCCTTCGGCTGCATTTCCGCGGAGACCGAGCTGGCCGCCGGATTAAAAAAGCAGACCCAGGGTGCCCTGGCTGTCATCGAAAAAGAGTAAAAGGGAATCGATCTCTACCGAAAGAATAACTAATGGCATGGATCCGTGTTTTACGTTATACGAAAAGCACAATAACCGCTTGTTTTCATATAGGCTTAGTACCGGAGCAGAGCTGCCATACCGCCGACTTTGACCAATCCCGGAATAGGATCAGAAAATTCCATTTCGGAGCTGGTTAAAGCCAGCAGTTCTACAACTTCATTGACCAAATCCACTTGATAAGTATCCCGGGACCGGCAGGCCGGACAGCTTTTCAACTCACCGGCATATATCCGGTCACAGCCGCGGCAGCGGGTTCCTTTAATGTCCGCATCCCGGGTGACAATGGCCTTTTCCACACGTCCTTCCCGCGCCGCTTCTAACACATCATGGGCCCCCATGGCTGCCGGCTCGCCGCGGAGGTAGCGGGTTTGAATCGCCTGCCACAAATTTTTCTCCTGTTCACGTTCCTGCTTTTCAAAAAGGTCGTATACGTCCTGCTGAAGGAATTGGGCATCCTGGTCCAAATCCAGCGCAGTCGTTCCGATTAATTTGGCGGACAACGATTGAGGAATAACCCGCTCAATCTCCTCCATGGTCTCCCGCGACCCGGCCAAGATCAATCCCTCAAATTCCGATTTTTTTTCAAGGTCGAGCAAACGGCTGCAGATCTCATTCGCATAATCATGCAGCGCCTTATCGCGGCGGCGTTCATACCGCTGCTGCGACCATCCGCCAACCCGGACATGATTCTTTATATCCCCTTTAATGACATCCGCCTCTTCCGCCCGCATGGTTGTAACCAGATATATCCGGCTGCGCGTGTTATCCGTCAGCACCACCGCATTAGTTTGATATTCTTCCTGAAGTTCAGCCAGGGGCCGGATATAAGGAGATGGGCTGATCCGGATCAAATCAGGAACATCTAACTCTAAAGGAATGATCCGCACATAATCCAGCAGCCAGCAGGCAAAAAG
>CAYRTV010000211.1:0-5371 GCA_964427225.1 uncultured Eubacteriales bacterium | reverse complement strand
GCGTTTCATTTTTGTAAAAAGATATATCACGCTCATTGTTGGGATTAAATCCCCAGCTCCCGCGAAATACCTGATTTTGAATCTCTGCCAACTCCCAGCTTTCATCAGGTGAAAAAGCATCCATCTCAAATAAGACAGGATTGATATCTCCTGCGTTGAGCCGGCGGTTTTCCAGCTCGAGAAATTGCCGGACTGGTACAAATCGACGCCGGGCCAGAAAAGAACGACCCGCTTCATTTTCCATATAAACCGGTATGTGAATTTCACGGGAAGTCTCCTGTGCCCTCCGCCGAAAAGCGTTCAATAAAGAAGTCCCAACCCCCTTTTCTCTGTAAGAGGGCAATACATATACATCCCCGATAACCCGCGAGATACCGCACTCCACTACTCCCGCCGCATACCCCAAAAGCCGGGTTCCATCAAGCGCAATCAAGACATCTTCTTCCATCCGGCAGTTGGGGCATCCTTGATAATCTTGAATGCCGGGCCAGGCTTCTTTTCCAGAACGGCGGCGTGATTCCATAAGGGAATCAAGTTTATTACTCCATGGTTGTGAATATGAATCGATAGTATGTTCCATATTGCGCTGAATTGTAACAGACGCAGATATATATTACAATTCTTATAGAATCACAAAAAAATTATGCCGTTCTGAATCCCGCCGGCAGTTATCAAACCCTGATCCGCTGCGGTTGGTCGAGAACGGGATTCAATTCAACAGGAGTTAAATTAGAATGCTGGAAAAAAAAGCGGATGTGCTGGTGATTACACCGCATCCCGACGATGCGGAATTCGGCTGCGCCGGTTCGGTGGCGAAAATGACGGAAGCGGGAAAGCGCGCCATCTATATTGTATGCACGAATGGAGATAAAGGAACTGAAGATATCAATATCCATCCGGATGTGCTGGCGAAAATAAGAGAGAAGGAACAGTTAGCGGCGGCGCATGTTTTAGGCGTGGAAAAAGTCATTTTTCTTCGGATGCCCGATCAAAATTTAGAAGACACCCCGGAATTCAGAAAAATTTTAGTCCGTTATATCCGCGTGTTTCGTCCCGACCTGGTAATAACGACCGATCCTTACCGGCGTTATATCTGGCACCGGGACCACCGCATCGTAGGCCGGGTGGTTTTGGACGCCGTATTCCCATATGCCAGGGATATCTGGTCTTACCCCGAATTTGCCGATGACGGCCCCCCGCCGCATAAAGTCAAAGAAGTCTGGCTATGGGCACCGGATGAAAAGGATTTGAATTTCCGGAATGACATCACGGACACCTATGACTTAAAAGTCAAAGCCCTCCGCTGTCATAAAAGCCAAATAAAGGAACCTTTTGAGAAAGAAGTCGGTAAATGGTTATTTGAACGGGCCGAGAACATGGCCGACGGGGAAAACTTCAAACTGGCCGAAGGTTTTCACCGGGAAGAGATCTGGTGGTAAAGCTTTTTTTATCTGCAGCCAGCCGGTGCAAAACCGCATACGTTCCGGCGGCTGTCTTCTTCCAGGAAAATGTATTAATAACATCCGAACGTATCCGGCTGCCTGAATCAAGCTGCCGCTTTTTTTCCGGAAAAGATGCAATGGCTTCAGCAAGAGCAGCCGGATTGTTGGACAAAAATGAAAATCCGTTTTTTCCGTCCTTAACGATACTTTTTATTTTTCCAATCCGGGATACAATGACCGGAGTCCCGCAGGCCAAAGCCTCCACCACCACCAGTCCAAAGGATTCATAAAGAGACGGCATGACCAGTGCGTCTGACGCTGTCAGATAATAACGGAGTTTATTTTGGGCACGGGAGCCGAGAAAAGTAATCCTGTCCTGCAGATTCTTCATATTGATAATGGAATGCAGTTTATTCATTTCCGGATTTCGGCGGAAATCTTGATCCTCCATACCGCCTCCGATTATGACCAGTCGGGCATTGGCATAGATTCGGGGATGATTTTTTTTAATCAAATCCCAGGCTGTGATAAGGTTGTCAAGTCCTTTAACCGGCTCAATCCGCCCGATGTAAAGAAAAACCATCTCCGTATCATTTCGGTTCATCTCCAAGTCGGCATATTCTTTTCTGTCCGGAAAAAAGATTTTTTGATTGACCCCTGGATAAATGACTGCGATTTTTTTATGGGGCAGACCGTATTCTGCGATCAAATGATCCTTTTCTTCCTGTGAAGAGGAAATGATCATATCCACATCGCATGCCAGAGATTTCTCCGCCAGAATGCGGCAGAAAATTTCATGATTATTGAGGGCGCGTTTCTTCAAAAATTCCAAGGTATGGTAATTGAATACATGAGGAATCCCCAGTCCTTTTCTTACCGACTCCCCTATCATTCCTGCCAGCCAGTAATGGCTGTAGATCACATCATATGATTTTCCCTGCATGAATTCCTGGAGCTGAATCGTAAATTCCGTCAACATGCCGAACAATGATCTCCGAGACATTTTTCGTTCCGGCCCCGCTTTCAGGTGGATGACACGGACATCTTTGTTTATATGGGTTATCCCCCGGTATTTCGGGTCATGGCAGCGGGTAAAGACATCCACTTTAGCCGGATAAGCATCTGTCAGGGCATGGTTGAGCTCCTGCAAATAGACGTTCATGCCTCCGGCGCTCTCTCCGCCAAGCAGGGAAAATGGTGAACAATGATAACTCAGCATACCAATTTTCATGCCTGGTTCTCCTTGATATGAAATATCCATTGATACAGTGCGCGATCGTGTGCTCCAAAGGAATATTTATATTTTTCCCGGCCGCGTAAAAAATCAGCCATTAGAAATCCGGTTTCAATTGCGCTTTTAATCCGGGAATAAAACAAGTAGATTCCCGGACTGTACTGGGCATATTCCGGATGATATGCCGCATTATAGAAATATATTTTTTTTTCCGCATATATAAAATTGAAAAGGGCACCTATTAAAGTATCGTTTAGGTAAAGCAGATTCATTTCGGCCATATTACGGCTGCTCAATCCGAAAGCCATTGTCCGGAAAAAAGCCTTCATGCCGGTTTTCATCCAAAAGGACCGCTTATCCGCTCCGCAATTTTCATGCAGGCGGATAAAATCCGGCATCACCTGCTCGATTCGGCCCGGTTCGGTTATATACTCCAAACGCAGGCTGGATTCTTTTTCAATCCGCCGGGTCTTTCTTTTCACCTCATGCCTGGCCTTGCGGTCCAGAGATTGAAGATAATCAGAAACACTGTCCGGCAAATACAGCCATGGAGCCGATTCGATTTGGCTTTTGCGGTAGATAAATCCATTTTGAGCGGCGGCGCCCGGCAAGAAACTCACCGTAGGCGAAGAATCCGGAATATTAACAAAAAATACTTCCATATCTTGAACAATTTCCTGCCTAAAGCAGGAAAACAAGGCATCCAGGCATGCAGCGCTATGCCCCTTTTTGACAATGATATCGCAATAATCCGTAACGTCTTTGTCGGCCATAAACTGCAGCCGGCCTTCCGCCCGGCAGCAAGGAGCGATTCCGGTCAATGTTCCATTTTCTTCTTTGATTAAGATAATATACAGCTGCCTGCCGGCACTGAGATTTGCCCACCAGGCGGAGTACCATTCGTGGGTCAAAAAAACAGACGGCGTTTCCGATTCATCCACTAAGCGGTTCCAAACCGGGCGGAGCCGCTTAAAATCCTTTTGTCCTGTTATCATTTCAACTTTCATTGGCCTGGCATATTATTACGAAATAAGTGAAAAATAAAAAGTAAAAAGAGAAAAAGCGACGAATGCAAAGCACGTATGGTGTTTTTATTCATGTTTAATTCAGGGTAGATATTTTGAATTGCCCAGAAAAATGGAATCAAAATTTCAACAACCGGTTGAATTTTGAAGGTTTATTTTACCACAATCATGCTTTCACTTCATCATAAGAAGAAAGAGACCCCCGCCAGCAGCGAAAGCAGGGTCTGAGGTTGATCAGAATCGATGTATTGATAGCGGCCTTCAAAGAAAAACCCCAGCTGCCGGTTCAAACGGAAATCCATTCCCAGTCCGCCGAATCCGGCAAAAGGTGTTCTTGATCCGGGCGGTTCAATCAAAGTCTCATATCCAAACGCAGACATGTATTTTCGCGTTTCCGTATTCAGTGCGTGATATATTCCCGCTCCGCCGTTTATGAATATCCTGACCGAAGAAGCCTGTATGACATTAATTCCGGCCAGAACAAATCCGGATACGGAAGGATATGTTTCGATGGTTACTCTGTCGCCGTCGGAGGGGTCGGTTAAATCCGCAGTGCCGCGAAAATTATACTGTCCTTCCAATCCCAAATAAAACAGCCTGGAACCAGCCGTGATCCGGAAACCCGGTCCATAAGCTTGATGCTGGGAGGTTAAGGGGAAATCATTTTTTCCAGGAATATAATCACTTTCCGACCCGGAGGCATAAAAAAAAAGTCCCTGTCCGAATAAATAGGCTTTGGCCGCTCCCGCCAGCGGAACAGCGAATGCCGCCAAAAAGAAGATCAAAGCCGACGCGCCCGCAATTTTCTTCATTATCATGCCTCCGTCAAAACTTGCCTTTCCCTTTTTTCACATTGATCACATTGATGACAACTTCTTGCGATCGTTCGCAGAGGCCGTCAGTGACTGAAATACGGATCGTATACCATCCGGACTGGATGTAAGTAGGAGTCCAAGTAAAGCGTCCGTCTTGGGTGAAATGTGCTCCTTGCGGCAGCGATGATGCAAAAAATGTCAGTGTGTCGTTATCCGGATCGGTGGCGGTAATAATGAATTCAAGTTCCTGTCCTTCCTTGACTGCTTTATCCGTGATGGCGATCATTTCCGGAGGCCGATTTCCAGAGGACACATTCCAGGCTTTGGTGATCCAAGTCCCGGCGGCACACTTTCCGAAACGGATACGGAAATATCCGTCCTCTCCCCAATTAGTTCCCCATGAATTTTTGCAAATCCAGTAATTCTGGTGTTCATTGTATCCGACTAAAACCACGGCGTGCCCCCCTTCGAAGGAGGCGGAATCGACTGGTTCGTAGATACCGCTGCGGTAATAGTAAAAATCCGAATAGACTTCCATATATAAGACGACCGGACCATCCATAATCGCCGTTTTGATCGCATTCATCCGAACATTGGACTGGGTGACGTAGCCCCAATTTTTTATCCTGGTCATTTGGAGCTCCCAATCCCGGCAAGGGGAACAGGCAGTATTTTTGGCGGCATAAGGGTAACATTCTTCCGGGACAACACCCTGCTGTTTAAGAGAAACCCAGGCATCGTCTTCGTAGCCTCCGTCGCAATCACCCGCAGACGAACAGGAAACCAAAAATTGTTCGGAAAAATCCGGATATTTCAATTCTTTTATCTTGGGCTGGGTATCAACCGCATCTGCCC
>CAYRTV010000210.1:0-5372 GCA_964427225.1 uncultured Eubacteriales bacterium | reverse complement strand
GCCTCCAAAGCACCCGTTAAACTTGAGGATGGGCTGCAAGTGGTTTGCTGTGGGCGCATCAATGTATATGAACCCAGAGGCCAGTACCAGATCCAGGTGGATAAGATGGAGCCGAAAGGCAAAGGCTCCTTGCAGCTGGCGTTTGAGCAGCTCAAGAAAAAATTGGATAAGGAAGGATTATTTGCCCCGGAAAAGAAGAAAAAAATTCCTTTATTTCCCCATAAAGTCGGTATTGTGACCTCCCCTCGCGGTGCGGCCATTGTTGATATTTTACAAACATTGGAAAGGCGTTTTGCCCGGCTGCATATTCTTATTTACCCGGCCCGGGTTCAAGGTGAAGGGGCTGCGGAAGAAATTGCGGCTGGGTTGGATTACTTTAACTCCCTGCCCGACATGGATGTGATTGTGATCGGGCGCGGCGGCGGTTCCATTGAAGATTTGTGGGCTTTTAATGAAGAAACCGTAGCCCGGGCTGTGTTCCGCTCACGGATTCCAGTGATTTCGGCTGTTGGACATGAAGTGGATTTCACCATTTCGGATTTTGTGGCGGACCTGCGTGCTTCCACCCCTTCCGGAGCCGCGGAAATTTTGATCGAAAAAGAACAATCGTTTGCCGACCGCATTGATAACTTGAAAAACCGGATGACCCATCATCTGCAGTATTTTCTTCAGGAACATAAACATCAGGTGACTCATTTGATTCAGCACCAGGCATTCCAAAATTTTAAAATGAAGCTGCTTCATTTGGCTCAGAAAATCGATGAACTGGAATTGCGCTCGGTAGATATATTGCGGAATCAGCAGCGGGTTTTAGCTGAACACCGGGCTTGCGCCGGTCTGCTGGAAGAAAGGATCGCCCGTGTATCCGTGCAGAAGATTGAATATTGGAAGGGGCGGTGGGACAATTTGGCCACCCAGCTGCATGCGCTGAGCCCCTTGAATATATTGAAAAAAGGATATACTTTATGCTGGGAAGAAGACGGGAAGACTCCGGTTTTGAATATTGACGGAGTGAATCCCGGCCAGACCATGAAGGTCACGTTTGACCGCGGGGAATTCCGCTGTCAGGTGGAGGCCGTGGATAAAGAGAAATCCGTCATCCGGCAGTTCAGCCGCCGGAAAGGAGCGCAGAATGAGTGAACTCAATTTTGAAAGAGCCCTGTCCGAATTGGAAGCAACTGTTGACAAGCTGGAAAAGGGACGTATGAAGCTGAATGAATCGTTGGATTTGTTTGAACGCGGAATCAAATTGGCAAAATATTTGAAGACTGAATTGGGCAAGGCTGAAAAAAAGATAGAAATACTCTTGCAGGATGAAACCGGTGAAGTCAAGGCGGAGCCCTTCTCCACCGTATCGGAAGACGACGCAAAAGAATCAGATGGAAATCCGGAAGAATCCGGCCCCGGAAACGAGCCTTTGCCTTTTTGATGACTATGGGTATCGAAGAGACGTTAGACCAAATAAAAGAATCCGTTGATCAAGAGCTGAAATCTATCTTAAAAAACATTTCCTCCGGGATTGCCCGCCCTTTGACTTATTCCGTGATGTCCGGAGGAAAACGATTCCGTCCGCTGCTGCTGATCTCAGCGGGGGAAACTTTAGGCTGCAGCCGGGAAAAGACGCTTCCCTTTGCATGCGCCTTGGAATTCATCCACAACTATTCTCTCATCCATGACGATCTTCCCGCCATGGATAATGATGATTTCCGGAGAGGGAAACCTTCCTGCCATAAGGTTTTTGGGGAAGGAACGGCCGTCCTGGCCGGGGACGCGCTTTTGACTTTAGCTTTTGAAACTATGGCCAGAACGCTCCTGGCCCAAGCGTCTCATGACACGGATTTCTTGAACCGGGGAATTCAGGTCATGGAAGAGATCAGCCGGGCGGCGGGAGCGGGAGGAATGATTGAAGGCCAAGTTTTGGATATATCCGCTCAAAATAAAAAACTGACCGGAAAGCAATATTATCACTTGGTTTTAAAAAAAACCGGGGCCTTGATTATCGTGGCGGTAAGAGCCGGCGCCTGCCTGGCAGGGGCTGGGAAAGAGGAGCTGAAAACGCTGACTGCTTTTGGCCGGAATCTCGGTTTAGCGTTTCAAATCCGGGATGATATCCAGGATACCCTCCAGGATGACCGATCCGCGTCCAATGCAGTCACATTGGACGGACCTGAACATGCTAAAAAAAGACTGAGCCGGCATGTGTTTGCCGCAGTTAAGGAATTGGAAAAATCAACCCGGGACACCCATGCTTTGCGGTATTTGGCTTTAAAGCTTTTGGAAGTGAGATAGAGATGAAAGAGGAAAGTCTGCTGGAACGGGTCAACAGCCCGGATGAATTAAAAAAACTGTCAATTAAAGATCTTTCGCGTTTATCCAGGGAGGTCAGGAAAGAAATCCTGACGGTGGTTTCCAAGACAGGAGGCCATCTGTCATCGAATCTTGGAGTGGTTGAATTAACCCTGGCTTTGGATTATGTGTTTAATTCTCCCCGGGATAAGATCATATGGGATGTCGGGCACCAATGCTATACCCATAAATTGATAACCGGCCGCCGCGGAGATTTCCACCGTCTGCGCAGAATGGATGGATTATGCGGGTTTCCCTGCCGGGAAGAAAGCGAGCATGATATTTTTAACACCGGACATGCCTCCACCGCCTTGTCGGCAGCGATGGGGATGGCGGTCGCCCGGGATAAACAAAAAGCCATGCATAATATTGTGGCCGTGGTCGGAGATGGCGGATTAACCGGCGGCATGGCTTGGGAGGCGTTGAATCAAATCGGCCATCACCGCAAAAGATTGATTATTGTCCTCAATTATAATGAAATGTCCATATCCCCCAATGTGGGGGCTCTGTCGAAATATTTAACGTATTTGGCTTCAGGCCAGCACTATTTAAGGCTGAAAGATCATGCTAAAACCGTATTAAAATCAATACCCGCGATCGGATGGCCGCTGATTAAGGCGGGACGCGCTATCGAAGACGCCGTCAAAAAGACATTTTTTCCCGGACTGGTATTTGAAGAATTGGGTATCCGTTATATCGGACCCGTCCAAGGCCACAGCCTGAGCTCGCTGATCGAGGTTTTCAATGAAGCGAAGAATTATGACGGGCCTGTTCTGGTCCTTTGTGTCACTAAAAAGGGAAAAGGATATGTGCATGCGGAAAACAATCCCTCCCGCTTTCACAGCGCTAAACCCTTTGACATCAAAACCGGGGAGATCAAGGCCGGTGATAGCAGGTTGTCTTATTCCGCGGTATTCGGGAAAACCGTTGAGAAACTGGCTGAACGAAATGAGAAAATACTGGCCATCACCGCAGCTATGCCGGAAGGCACCGGTTTGAAAAATTTCAGCCAACGGTTTCCCGACCGTTTTTTTGATGTTGGTATTGCCGAACAGCATGCCGTCAATTTTGCCGGTTCCCTTGCTCTGGAAGGATTCCAGCCGCTTGTGGCTATTTATTCGACCTTTCTGCAGCGGGCTTACGACCAATTGTATCATGATATTTCCCTGATGGATATTCCGGTTGTCTTTGCGTTGGACCGGTCCGGCATTGTTCCCGATGACGGCCCTACTCATCAGGGTATCAATGATATTGTATACCTCCGGCACCTGCCCCATTTTATTGTCATGGCCCCCAAGGATGAAAACGAGCTTCAGCATATGTTTGCGTCCGCGTTTAAATACGGCCATCCGGCAGCTGTGCGTTTTCCCAAGGGGAAAGCCACGGGACGCCCCTTGGATGATGCTTTTACATTTATCCCGCCCGGAAAAAGTGAATTGCTGAAAAAGGGGAAAGATCTGATGCTTGCCTACGGCAGCATGGTCTATCCTTGTCTGGAGGCGGCTAAAAATCTGGAAAAGGAAGGGATCCGGCTGGCTGTGGTTAACGCTAGGTTCGCCTGTCCTCTGGATGAGAACCTTATCCTAAACTCCATTCCTGAAGGGGGAACGGTGATTACGGCCGAGGAGGGTGTGATTGCCGGAGGATTCGGGAGTGCCGTCCGGGAGCTGCTGGATCAGCACGGACGTCAGGATGTTCGCTTTTTACGCATCGGATTGCCGGTAGAAATATATCCGGCGGGAAAAGTTGAGCAGATAAAGTCCAAATACCGGCTGGATATTCCGGGTTTGACGGACCAGATCCGGAATTTTTACCGGGAAACAAAAGGGGAAGATTGAGAAGCCTGTAAATTACGGAGACAATGGGTCAAAAACAAAGAGCAGATAAGCTGGTGGTGAAGCATGGGCTGGCTGAAACCCGCCGTAAGGCCCAAGCCCTGATCATGGCCGGAATGGTGACGGCGGAGGGAAAACGGATCGAAAAACCGGGACAGGAGGTTGATACAGAGACGGTATTGGCCCTAAAGGAAACGTTGCCGTATGTCGGCCGCGGCGGGCTTAAATTGGAAGAAGCACTGGATTATTTTCACCTCAATATCGCTGGACGCGTTGTGGCTGATTTAGGTGCATCCACCGGCGGATTCACAGACTGTTTGCTGCAGCGCGGAGCCCGCAGGATCTATGCGGTGGATGTTGACCCGCGTCAGCTCGATTGGACTCTGAGACAGGATTCCAAGGTAACTCTGATCAAAAAAAACGCCCGCTATTTGGGCCCGGAAGATTTTGAGGAAAAACCGGATTTTGCAGTTATGGATTTGTCTTTTATTTCTTTGCTTAAGGTTTTGCCGGCAGTTAAGATGTTCTTGGCAGGGGAAGAAATAGTGGCTTTGATTAAACCCCAATTCGAAGCGGGCAAAAACCGGGTGGGAAAAAAAGGCGTTATCCGGGATCCCCAAGTCCAGACCGATGTTCTCAGTAAAGTTATCACGGCAGCCTCAGCTATGGATTTTTCTTTGAAAGGATTGATTAAATCATCCACTCCCGGACAAAAAGGAAACCGTGAATTTTTTGCGCTTTGGACCCTGTCCGGAGAGGAAAGGACGCGGGTGCCGATAGAAACCATGATAAAGGAGGCGGTGGGGTATGAAAAAAATTGACCGTGCAGGAATTGTCATCAAGCCGCATGCAGCCAATGTGAGTGAGGTTCTCAAAGATTTAATCGCTTATCTTCAGGAAAAAGAGATCATGTGTATTTTGGAGCAGGAAGCAGCGGAGAAAATTGGATACTCTCACGGAATTCCCCGGGAGAATGTCCCTGGAGAATCCGATTTGGTCATTGTTCTGGGGGGTGACGGAACTTTATTGAGCATCGCGCATTTGGCTGCCAGGAGAGCCATTCCCGTCATGGGGGTCAATTTAGGCCGCCTGGGCTTTTTAACCGAAGTTCCGGTGGACGAGATGTGTCTAACCCTGGATGCTTATCTGGACGGAAACCAAAAAATAATCAGTCTCCGCCGGATGCTGGAT
>CAYRTV010000209.1:0-5382 GCA_964427225.1 uncultured Eubacteriales bacterium | reverse complement strand
ACGTTCCATTTGAACTTTCAATAAAAATCATGTTAATCGCTGATAAAAAAGAAATTGCAAAAACAGCGCAATTTTTTTATGAATAATTCAGGCTAGCTAAAAAAAGGCCCGGGATAACCCGGGCCTTAAAATCGATCGAATCAGGTCAGCAGACTCAGCGTTTTCTTAAGACGACATCGCCGCTGAAGGTTTTCAGCTCCAAACGGGCGCCGCCGCCGTTGACGGCTCCGCTGATTTCGCGGTTGGAAATTTTTCCGCTCATGGTGATTTCGAAATCACTTTCAATGCTTCCGCTGAAGGTTTTTGATTCCAGGTCAAAAGCGGAATCGCCGGGGATGACTACAGTGATCTCACCGCTGTGGGATTTAAGATAATACCGGCCCTGGGGATTGATGGTCCCGGTATATTTGATCTCTCCGCTGACAGATCCAGCTTCAACGTCACGGGCATTCGCTACCCCCTCGAGGTCGATATCACCGCTTACAGTTTCAGCGTCCACATCGCCTTCCCTTAAGTTCAAAAGATTGATATCTCCGGACACGGATTTCAAGTCGGCATCGCCGGTGATATCACGGATGTCCAGGTCACCGCTGATTGAATTGCAGCCGACCCCATTGGCGGCTTTTTCCACAGTCACATCTCCGCTGGTGGATTTAGCTCGCAAAAGTCCCCTGATATTGCTCAGGTCGACATCCCCGCTTACAGTTTGAGCATCCATCTTCCCGCCGATATTCATCATCACAATATCACCGCTTACCGAGTTGATATCCGCATCAGCGCGGTCGGGAATTGTCAGCCAGTAGTCAACGGAGACACTGATCGAACGGTTGCGGAATTTGTTTTTGGGATATTCGGTCTTAATCTGCACCCTGTTGCCGTTTTCCGTCACTTCGATTGTCACTAAATCGGCATTTTCCCTGGCCTCCTCCATGGAATCCGCTTTGGAGACTTTCAGGGCTTTGATCAATACTTCATTTTTATTCCAGGTCTTAACCTCGATGTTTCCGGCAATATTAGAAAGATTCACTTGTCCGTCCCTGGAAAGAGACACAGTCTGTTCAAATTTGTCTTCAACCTTTTCCTTTGCCCATACCATCGCAGGCGAGAATCCAAAATAAACCATTAATCCCGCCAGGATCAGGCAAGTTGTCCATTTGCGTTTCATTTTTTTCTCCTTGTCTATAATGTGGTTTTAATTTTTTTATCGGATGACCGGCTTTGGTATGTGATCATCCGGTAGAGCAGATCCATTTTTTCACGGTAAGCCGTCAATAGAAAATCCCGGTTATCAAGGTCACCCGGGTTATCCTGCACAGCTTGTTTGCAGTATTCGATAGATGAATTGATGATTTCCACATTGGCTTCAAAAATCAGCTTGATGTTGGGATCCAAGCGTCCCTCTTGGGCTTCCGCTGCTTCCTTAAGGGATTGGATAGCCTTCTGGTAGTGACCTTCCGCTTCTTGCAGTTTAACCAGGGCTGATCCCCGGTCCATGGTTTTGAATAATCCAGCCGGAAAATGGAATACGTTCCAGCTGAAAACGGCTGCCGTCACGATAATGATTATGGCAGCCGCCGCCGCGAGCACCGGTTTCATTCCGGGGAAAAACCGGGTCGGTTTGAATGCGGGGGAGCGGACCGGTTTTTTGCCGTCCAACTTAGCTTGAATAGCTTTCCACTCAGTAGACGGGATGGGATGATCCATGCGGCTGGCGGTTTGTTTGATGGTTTGGAGGTCCTTTATCCATTCCCTGCATTCCCGGCACGCTGCGAGATGCTGTTCCAAAACCACACTCCGGGAATGATCCAGCTCACCGTCTGTGTAATCACTGATCCATTCTCTGATTTTTGCGCATCTCATGAGTATTCTCCTAAAACTTTTTCTTTTTGCAGAATTTTTCTTATTTTTTTTCTGGCTTTAAACAGCTGGGACTTGCTGGTCCCGACTGAGCAGCCCATTATTTGCGCGATTTCGTGGTGTTTAAAACCCTGAACGTCATGCAGGACGAAAACGCTTTTCAGTTTTGACGTCAGGTCCTCCATCGCTTTTTCCAACGATCTTTTTAACAAATTCTCCCTGCCGTCGGCTTCCGAATCTCCCAAAGTGTGATTGATTCCGTTCAAAGGAATCGATTTCCGCAGCAGCATCTTGTTGTGGCGGATGTGACTGAGGCCGGTGTTTACAGCTATGCGGTAAGCCCACCCTAAAAAGGCCTCGTCCTTATCCAGTTTATCCAGGTTGGTGAATATTTTTATGAATACATCCTGCAGGACATCTTCGGCTGCGGCTTTATCTCTGGTATAGCGGAAAATCAGACCGAAAAAAGGAGACTTCAGCCGCTCGTAAATTTGCTCCATCGCCTGATGGTCACCTTCCCGGGAGCGCTGAATGAGTTCGGCGGGGATGGAAATACGGGATTGAGAGGTATTATTCATGGTCATCCCTTCATCTTTTTTCTCTATTCTATCATAATCCACGGGGCGTGGGCTCCGGAATTGCGATTTAAGGGTTGCCGTCAAACTGTTCATCATTTCGTCCTCGCTGGTAAAGATGAAACAGCTCCCAAAAAGGTTGCCTCCCTGAATTATTCACGGCCGAATATCACTGCATCTTCCGGCTCCGCGGGATCGGGCGCGGCGGCGGCCGTGGGGATCTTAGACTGCTTCGCCGAATGAATCGCCCCTCCGCCTCCGGGGCATCGGGTTCGGCCTCCATGCCCAGGATGACAATGATATAAGGTAAAGATCGTCACTTCCTGACATTGACCGTGTCGCTTGAATCTGGGATAATTCCGACATGATTTATAAATTCAGGTGAAATTAGACGGAGGACCAATGAGCTCAAAAAAAAAAGTTACCCGGCGGTCTTTTATCGGCGGAACCATGGCCGCTGCCGCCGCCGGTTTGAATGCCGCCCGCAGGCCTGTATTCAAACAAGAAAATCGATATGCCAAGCCCGAAATTCAGGACTATAGAAAATTGGGGCGAACCGGTTTCAAGGTTTCGGATATCGGGTTTGGCTCCGGTGAATTGGCGGACGCTGCTCTTCTGGAGGCGATTTTAGATACGGGGGTTAATTATATTGACACGGCCGAAGGATACCTAAGGGGAGGCTCGGAACGGATCATCGGCAAGGTTATGCAAAAACGGGACCGGAAAAAGGTATTTATTTCCACTAAATTGGGGGTGCGGAAAGATGCGACTGAATCGTCTATCCTGGACCGGTCCGGGAAATCCTTGGAACGGCTGCAGCTGGACTATGTGGATTGTTTGATGATTCATGCTCCGGCGACCGTTGAGCACCTGAAGAATCCGGCGTTCCATAATGCCTTTGCCCGCTTAAAAGCAGACGGCCGAGTGCGGTTTTGCGGTGTATCCAATCACGGCTCGCAGTGGAATGAGGTCCCGCAAAAGATGGAAGAGGTGCTGTTGGCTGCAGCTGAAGATGGGCGTTTTGATGTGATGCTGTTTGTGTATAACTTTCTTCAGCAAGAACAGGGAAGCTCCATTTTGGAGGCCTGCAGGGATAATAATATCGGAGCGACGCTCATGAAAACAAATCCGGTCCTGAATTACATGGAAGTCAAAGACCAGGTTGAAGAAGCCAGGGCCCAGGGGAGAGAGCCGGGGGAATACCAAATCAATCTGCTTTCTCGCTTAAAAGAAAGGGCGGATGCGGCGGAAAAATTTCGCGCCCGCTATGGGCTGGACGGTTATGATAGAGTGAGGGAAGCGGCTGTCCGGTTTGTTCTGCATAACCGGAATGTCAATACGGCCTGTTTGACTATCAAAAATTACAGCGATCTTGAATTTTATGTGCGGTTGTCAGGATTGGATTTCGGCTCGTATGAGGAAGAAGTTTTGACCGACTATGCAGCCGCTGCCGCATCATTATACTGTCGCCACGCCTGTGGAGATTGTGAAGCTGCATGCCCGCACAGGGTGCCGGTCAATACCATAATGCGGTATCACCAGTATTTTGCGGGACAGGGTCGAGAGAAATCCGCTATGCTTAAATACGCCCGGCTGGCTTCCACTGATGCGGGCAAGTGCATCACCTGTACCAGCGGCGCTTGTGAGCATGCCTGCCCTTATGGAGTGCCGGTTCAGGGCCTATTGGGTATGGCTCACCAAACACTTAGCTTGACTTAAATTCCGGAGCCCTCTCCTTTTTCCGGAGGGTTTACAGGGTCAAAATGGCGGCGTATGTGATAATACCTTTCCATAAGTGGCCGATGCGCAGATTCTCGTCCGGCTGATGCTGATTGTTATCGTGGTTGGCGGTAGGAACACCTATGATGGGAGCATCCAGGACGTCCGCAAATAAATAGATCGGCAGAGATCCGCCTAGGGAAGGCAGCAGAACCGGCCGGCCGTAGGTTTTTTCCTGCAAAGCGCGGATCACCTGCTGGGACAGGGGGTGGTCCATAGGTGTGCGGTGGGCTTTGTATCCGCTTTCTTTCCATAGCACCCGGGCGATTTTTGCATGTTTTATCCGAGCCGCATGATCCGGTTCCTTATCAGTCACATAATAGCCCCGACTCCGGATATGGTCTATCACTTTCTTGACCATGTCTTCCGGTTCATTATCTTTGACCATGCGGATATCCAGGGCGGCTGTCGCGCTGGGGGGAATGATGGTCCGCTGCTGTGTCCCAACCCAGCCGCTTTGGAGCCCGGTCATCACTCGACCCCCTTGCGTAAATACGCCAGTCTGAATCATAGGCATCATCTTTATCCGGGAATGAAATCGGTTTCGGTTTGTTGCTTCCTGCTTCCAGTTTTCCCGGCCGAAGTGCCGGATTAAAAGGATCGGTCCCTGTCCATTGGGAGGGATCCACCGGCTGACCGTCGTAATGGACATAAAACATCAAGGTTTTATCTGTCCCTTCGGTTGTGAGTTCGCCGAAGACAACCGGATTGCCGGCGGTTTCCATGATCTCGGTTCTAATTCCTCTGCGCTCCATCATTTCGCGAATAAACGCAGCGTTTTTACGAATATTGACGGTATCGCCGGACACATTTGGAATGGACAGCAGTTGAATGAATTCCTGGATGATTTCGTGCTGGTTGGCCTGAATATATTGTTGAATTCGTTCCGCCTGGCTTTCGGACTGAAGGGAAATCCCGTCCATGGTCAAAATAAGTAAAATAAATAGAAAAATTTTAATATTTTTCATTTTCTCCTCCAGATTATAGGAAACCGGACGTCTGGAAAAATCAAAGGAGAATTCACTTGGGCGAGACCAAAATGACCTCATGATCGCGTAGTGAGTACTACCCTTCAGGCGGGCCGAATCTCACCGCATCTTCCGGCTTGCAGCTCGCCGTAGTGAAGTGACGACCTTGATTGAATCAATGTCATCCTGAGGCCTGCGCCGGC
>CAYRTV010000208.1:0-5383 GCA_964427225.1 uncultured Eubacteriales bacterium | reverse complement strand
AAATGGCATCGCGCTGAGAAATCGGTCTCAGACACTTTGGATATGGATTACACGAAACTGATATTTGATATCCTGGAGAGTCAAAAACGCAGTCCTTCTCTGTATGCCATGTGCGTGTACGATCTTATGCAGCAGGGTAAGCTAACCCCTGATGTCAAAAGAATGATCGCTCAAAATACGGAGGAAGCGAAAGTTTCATCTCTGGGTAATCTTTTCAGCTCCGAAGGTTCTTCTTTTTCCACCGAAAGCTCGCTCGATGATGCAGAATTGACAACAGATGTAGGCGAAATCATGTCGCTGGAAAATTATCAAAAAGTTATAGACCTTCATGCAAATCAGGTGATGCAGAAAAGCCGGGAAGCCAATCTCGAAAAAATGGAATTGGCAAAAATGATCGGCTTGATGCCGCCGGAATCAAGCTTATCCGGCAAGCTTCCCGCTTTGATTCAGGATGAATCACCTGAGGTCGCTCGATTCGCCATGGAAAGCGCATCCAGATTGAAAAAAGAGGCCGCTCTGCCGGGCATTCTCGAAGCTCTGGAAAATCCATTGAAACGGGAGGATGCGGTTTCCGCACTGATCAAATTTGAAGACAAATCTATTGACCGGCTGCAGCCGCTCCTGACCGGCCGGAAACCGGATCTGGGCGTAAAAAAAGCCGCCCTCTCGGTTCTCGCCCAAATCGGATCACACCGGAGCATTAAAATAATGCTGGATTTATTACCTAAAGCCGAACCCGGATTGACTTCATCCCTCATCGATGCATTAGATAAAATCCGGTCTGAACAGCCGGATATATATATTTCCCCCCTGTCCATTCAGCCCCAGCTGTTGAATTTAATTAAACAGCAGTATAAGCTTATGCTCAAAAAAGAAGGGGCAGCGGAGAAGGAAAACCAAGCAGTAATGGAATGGAAGAAAAAAAGCTCGGACAAACTGTCTAATATATTTAAATTGATGGGCCTCCTCTACTCGCATAACGAGATCATGAAGGCTTATCAGAATATCCAAACAGGAACCCGGAAATCGGTGGCCTATGCCCTGGAATTGCTGGACAATACCCTTCAAAAGGAACTGCGGGATCTCATTATTCCCTTGGTCGAAGAATATCCTCCCGATCAGCGCAGGAAAAAATACCGGCAAATCATTGATGCTCTGGAATAAAACCAGAAAACCTTGAACTTCACAGTCGGAAATAAGTATAATTTACTGGTATGTCAAAACTATTTATATATCCGAAAAAAGGAAACCCTTCCGTATATATTCTCGGTGAAGAAAATGCAACTTTAGGCCGCAGCCAAGAAAACCAGGTTGCCCTTAATGATCCTTTTTGCTCTAAAATCCATGCTGTAATTGAAAAAAAAGAACAATCTTACCTGATCAGGGACAACCAGAGTAAAAACGGTCTTTTTATTAACGGCCGCAAAGCTTGTGAAGAAATGGAACTCCAGCCGGGTGACGAAATCCTGATGGGATCAACCCGGATAATTTTTGACCGGCAACCGCCGACCGAGGTGGATATATCCGGAGTTACTACCGCACCGGCCAGTATTCACACCATGATGGATTTACAGGAAGCACTGAAAAAACCGGACATGAAAGAATCGGGCAAACGCGATTCGAGCGACTTGCTTAAATTGAATGCGCGGCTGGCGGTCATAAATGAAGTCAGCCAGGCGTTGATCCTCCACCGGCCGCTGGAAGAACTGCTGGAATATGTGATGAGTCTTATCGAGGAGCACATTCATATGGACCGGGGAGTGCTTTTGCTTTACGAAGGACAGCCCAAGCAGCTCGTTCCCAAAGTCATCAGAGTCAATGACCAGAGACTCCGTTCCAGGAAAATCCAGCTCAGTCAAAGCATTATCCAGACAGCCATGGACAAGCATTCCGCTCTTCTTATTTCCGACGTGGCCGCAGATGACCGTTTCAAAGCCCAGGAAAGCATAATACGACTGAATATTCGCAGTGCGCTTTGTGTTCCGCTTTGGGACAACCAAGACATCATCGGTATTATATATGCCGATAGAATTTTATCCAAAGATGCTTTCTCTCAGGATGACCTGCATCTTATGACCCTATTGTCCAATCTGGCCGCGGTGAAAATTGAAAACGCACGCCTATTTGAACAGTCGCTTGAAAAAGAGAAGATGGAAGAGGAACTGGCTCTAGCCGCCAGTATACAAGAGGACCTGCTCCCGCACGAAAATCCCAAGTGTGAAGGCTATGATATCGCCGGCATCAACCGTTCCTGTCATCACGTCGGGGGTGACTATTATGACTTCATAACTGTTGACGAACGGCATACCGGCATGGTGATTGCGGATGTTTCAGGAAAAGGCGTCAGTTCTTCCTTGCTGATGGCCTCCCTGCGGGCTGCACTCCATGCCGAAATTCAGCCGGAGATGGATTTAGCTGCTTTGACCGGAAAGCTAAATAATTTCATCCATCGCAGTTCCGCATCCAACAGCTTTATCAGTTTCTTTTTCGGCATTCTCGACCAGGAAACCGGAGTCTTGGAATATGTTAATGCAGGGCATAATCCTCCCCTGCTGCTTAATCCAGGGGAAAAAGTGTCTCAACTGAAAATCTGCGGATTTTGTTTGGGCATGTTCCCTGGCCAGGCGTATTCATCCCAAAAACAAATCCTCCACCCAAACGGCGTTTTTTGCCTGTATACGGACGGAATTACCGAAACACGGAATGACAAAGACCAGGAATTGGAAGTCAGAGGACTTATCAAACTGCTGAAACGCCATTCCGGGCTTTCTTCTTCCGCTTGCATTGACGCCGTTTTTTCTGATTTGCATGCATACTCAGGCGGATCTAGTCCGGAAGATGACCGTACCATTATCATTTCCAAACGCATGCCGGAATCGGAGTAGATTCCACCGGAACACTTGGACATTTTTCGGGGAATGTACTATGTTATCAACGATGAAAACATTGATTTCATATTTGATGGCTTTATTGTTAATCGTGACCATTCTGCCGGCTCAAGAGAACAGCCGGCCTCCTGTTTCCTATTCCGTAAGTCAGCTCAGCAATGGATTGACAGTCATTCTTTCAGAAGATTATTCACTTCCTGTCGTCACCGTGGCGGTTACCTATAAAGTCGGGTCAGCCAACGATCCGGCCGACCAGCCGGGCATGGCCTATCTTATGGAAAACCTCATGTTCCAGGGCTCTCAAAATGTGGGACGCCTGCAGCATATCCGCCTGACCAATCAGATAGGCGGCCGTCTTAATGCTCTGACCACTCATACCCAGACCTTGTTTTACCAAACCATTCCTTCCAATCAGCTTCCGCTGGCCGTATGGCTGGAATCGGACCGAATGAACACTCTTTCCTTGACCGCGTCCAGTGTTGAGGAATCCAAACAGGGCCTGATAAGTGAAGTAAGACGCCGCCAGAGCACACATTTATTTCATGATAGTTCAACCCTATTCGAACGCCTGCTTTACCCTGATTTTGCGTATAATCATCCAGTGACGGGAGAAGAAAGCGGTATCCGGAATATCAGTCTCGATTCTGCAAAAAATTTCTACAATACTTATTATAAACCGAATAATGCAGTCCTTTGTGTCAGCGGGCATTTTAATCCCCGCCAGACTATGGCCCTTATCCGCAAATATTTCGGCTCAATTCCTCCCAGCAAAAATCTTCCTGAACTAAAGTCTTTTGCGCTTCCCGAACCCGGAATGCAAAGCCGGGTCGTCAACAACAGCTTGGTCTCAACCCCGGGATTTCATCTTGGATATCCTCTGACAAAAAAGTATTCGCAAGATTTCTATACTCTGATTCTTATCGATTACATCATGCTCAAAGGGACAAGTTCCCGCTTGAAGAAACGACTTGTCCAGAGGGATAAAACAGCGCTTCAGCTTGAGGGAGGGATTGAAATCCGGAATGATTTCATCGCATATACTCTCTTCCTTCTAAGCAATAATGAAGCCACCAAGGAAATGAGCAAAAGAGCTCTTTTTAATGAAATATCCAGACTCAAATCAAATCTCGTTTCTGAAGAAGAGCTGGCTCGGGCCAAGAATCTTTTTAAGCGGCAATTTTACCGGCGGCTGGGGTCCACACAAAACAAAGCTCTGTTTCTCATGGATTTTTTTATCACTCACTCTAACTTGAACAATTTTCCTGTTGAGCTGCAAAAATATATGAATGTCACCGCGGCACAAATCATAGGCATTATGAACAGATATTTTACTGATAATTATATTCTGGTGGAGATTAAAACCAAATGAAAACCCGCATCGTTTTCATTTGCCTCATATTTCTTTATTCCACTTCTCTGTATCCCCAAGAAAAGTTCCGATATGAACCTCCTAATCCATTTCCGCTGCCTTCCCTCCAGCTTCCGAAGATTCAATCCGCCCTTTTGTCCAATCAGATGAGACTATCGGTGACCAGACGCATAGATTCTCCTTTGGTTGAAATGAGGCTGATAATCCATACCGGCGAAAGCCTGTCTCCTGATGATATGCCCGGACTGGCTACCTTTACCGCTCAAATGATGACTAAAGCAGGCTTTGGAATGAATACTTCGGAAATAAACCAGAAAATTGAAGCCATGGGCGGTTCTCTATCCATTGAAACGTTTCCCGATCATTCCGTTTTTGTATTGTCCTTTTTGAATGAATTTATGGAACCGGGGATTGAATTACTCAGTCATTTGATTCTGGAACCCGCTTTCTCCCGGACAGATATCGAAAGCACCAAAAGAGAACTATTCTATCACATAACAAATGAAGATTCCTCTCCGGAAATCCGTTCTAAAAAACTTCTATATAACGTCCTTTTCGAAAATCATCCTTATCGAAAATTTGCCCTCGACAGTGAAGCCATTAAATTATTCTCACGAAATGATGCTCTGGCTTTTTATGAAAAATTTTATTGGCCTAATAATGCGCATCTGATGATGACAGGAGATCTCAGTCTGTCAACGGCATCGCGGCTTGTCAGCCGTTATTTTAATCAATGGAAGCCTGCCCAATTAGACAGGTTCCATTTCGATATCCCGGATCCCCTGGAAAATATCCGCATTTGTTTTACCGATACCCCCCGTGCTCAGGAGGCGGTTGTTTATTTAGGATTCATTCTTCCCCCTAAAACCAAAGAAACTTATTTCCCGGTTTTGGTCATGAATCAGATTTTCGGAGGAACCCCAACCAGCCGCTTATTTATGAATTTAAGAGAATCCAAAAGATATGCGTATTGGGCATTCAGCGGCATTGAATACCATGACAACTGCGGCATATTTCTAACCCGGGCACGCGTAAGAGGAGATGTTCTCAAAGAATCGGTAGATGAAATCATCAATGAAATCAACAGGATCAAATCCCGGGAAGTTCCCATCCGGGAGTTAGAATT
>CAYRTV010000207.1:0-5402 GCA_964427225.1 uncultured Eubacteriales bacterium | reverse complement strand
ATTATACGGCGGCATTTATCGGCAACGGCAACCTGCACTTCTTGTTTGGGTTTGATCAGGGTTTTGATGAATACAAAGGAATGCATAACACGTATGCATACTCTCAGCACGTCCAGTCTTCGCATATAAATCAGGCCGCTTTTCAATTTTTGGAAGAATATACAAGCCGGAAACAGAGCAAGCCTCTTTTTCTGGTGATATGGACGGTAGATCCGCATGACCCCTACACTCCGGAAAAGGATGTGATGGATTTATTCAACATCGATGCGTATGAGCCGATTGATACGTTCAACTTCGGTCTTCTGAATGAAATCCGGGCGGGCCGGATCAAACCGACGCCGTCTCAAATTGAATTCATGCGGACCCGCTATGATCAGGAAATATTTTTTAACGACCGTTCCTTCGGCGCTTTGCTGGATAAGCTGAAGGAGCTGGATTTATACCGTGAAGCTACGGTTGTTTTCACTTCGGATCATGGGGAGGAATTTTTTGAGCATGGGAGCGTGGGCCATGGACATTCTCTCTACCGGGAACAGCTGCATGTTCCCCTGGTGATCAAGTCCGCTTCCCTTGCCCCGGGAATGCATGAGGAAAGAGTGCAGCTGACCGATCTTTTCCCGACGCTTCTGGAAACAGCTGGAATTTCGCCTCCGGAAGGAGTGGACGGAGTCTCACTTCTGCAGCTTCAACAACCCGTGCGGACGTTGTTTTTTGAAGAAAAGAAACCCTGGCTGGACTTGACGGCTATGATGGATGAGGACAAAAAATACATCTACAATAAAATACCCAGCCGTGCCCCTTCACGCGCTTATGTCCCCCTGCTGGAATTTTTTCCGCTGGCAGACGAAAAAGAAAAAACAGCGTTCCTGCCCGCCGGATTAGCTGATCAGTACCGTATCCAGCAGCTGATGTCCTATCGCCATATTCTCGGTAATGCCGGTCTGGAGAAAAAACCGGTGGAGATTCCTGAAAATATCGACGAGGTGCTCAAAGCGCTGGGCTATATTAAGTGACAGCGATACTGTCACTCTGAGCGAAATTGAGGATTTCAATCTGCTTCGTCTGAATGAGACGGGAGCGGAGACCGGGCCCGATGCCGCGGAGCCGGACATGATTTATTCGGCGGGGAGTCTAATATCCCCACGGAGCTGACGGGTAGCCGAGACGCCGCTTCACTCGCTCATTCTGAGTTTGGCTCTACCGGCTCCGTTTCGCCATGGCAATGGATAAGCGCCATATCCACCCACCACGCATCTTTCCCCAGCGCGGAAAGCTGCTCCGATTCCGGCTTCGCTCCCCTCGCTTCCGCGAGGGACCGTGCTTGCTCAGCCTCCAACGGGCTGGTTGTGACATGGCCCTTATCCATTGCTTCAGTTAACTTAGAGACCTGTCAGTCTTGCTGCTCGTTCCGCTTTAAAATGGAATAGACAGTGATGTCCGGCGTGCGGAGCGGCATTCGGGCCCGATGCCGCGGAGGCGGACTTGTTGATTTATTCGGCGAGGCAGTCTAAGATCACCACGGCCGCTGTGCGGCCTGGGGATGATATGTGTATGCTGCCGCAGGCCTCAGGATGACATGGTATTTATTCACCTGGTTTTTTCAGATTTCTTAAGATAAAAGATTGTATACATCGCCGGGACCACGACCAGGGTGAGCACTGTGGCGAAAGCCAGGCCGAAGATAATGGTCCAGGCTAGAGGATTCCAGAAAGCGGCGTTGTCGCCTCCCCAGTAAATCTGGGGATCCAATTGCGTGAAGAAAGTTGCGAAATTGAAATTCAAGCCGATGGCCAGGGGCAATAATCCCAAGATGGTTGACATGGCCGTCAAGAGCACCGGATTAAGGCGGGCGGCCCCCGCTTCGATGACTGCATCCAGTTTGTTTTCACTTCCGGGAATGCGTTTATCGGTATAATCAACGATGATGATGCCGTTTTTAACCACGATTCCGGCGACGGCAATAATGCCCATTCCGGTCATGATAATGGAGATATCAAGCCTGAAAATGGCGAAACCCAAAAACACACCGGTAAAGCTGAAAAATATTTGGGTGATGATAATGAGGGGTTTTCCCAGGGAATTAAACTGGAACACCAGAATGATGAAAATAAGCGCCAGGGCGATAAATAAAGCCTTGATCAAATATTGGCCGATCTCTGCCTGCGTATCCTGCTCTCCGGTGAATTGAACGCTGTATCCGGATTCCAAATCAAAGCGGGGCAGTGCCCTCTGGATTTGCTGAATGATGGCATTGGCATTATACCCGGTCAGCACATTGGAGGACAGGGTGATGGTCCGTTTATTATCCACTCGGGTTATGCTGCCGTAGCTGGTCTTGTAGGTGATTTCGGCGACGGAAGAAACCGGGATCCGGGAAGGAGGCATATTTCCCTGGGGCGGAACAGTGATTTCCAAACTGAGCAATGCATCCAGGTTGTCCCGGTATTGTTCAGCCAGCCGCAGCTGGATAGGGTATTCCTCTTCCCCTTCCCTGAATTTGGATATTTCCGAACCGTAGACCGCGGTCCGGAGAATCATGCCGATTTGTGCGGTCGAGATCCCCAGCCGGTTGGCTTTATCGCGGTCCACCGTCATGATGATTTCGGGTTTATTGACTTCCATGCTGGATTTTAGTTCTTCAATGCCTCTTATCCCAAGCGTACCAATAAACTCCTGCAGGCGTTCAGAGATTTCAATCAGTTTTTCAATCTCATCCCCGCTGATTTCGATATTAATCGGCATTCCGGACGGCGGCCCCATGGCGTCCCGGTCAATCCGGATTTCGGCCCCCGGAATTCCGGACACTGCGCTGCGCAGCTCTTCCAAATAGGCCTGGGTGGGTTTATCTCCGGTCCGGAATTTATATTCCACAAAAGTGACGGTTACTTTAGCCAGCTTGTCCTGGGGAAAACGTTCGAACATACCGCTGCCGGCATTGACGGCCACATTGGAGACGACCGACTCAACATCCGGATTGTCGTGTCCCATAACATCGAAGACAATCTTTTCCACCCGCTTGCACACATCGTTGGTGACCTCAATATGGGTTCCTTCCGGCATGGTGATGTAAACATACAGATTATTCGGATTGCCGCCGGGAAAAAAGACAACCTGGGGACGGCGCAGGCCCATCAGCACAAAGGATGCTATCATAAGCACAATGATTCCCGCCAGAACGCCGAATGGCCGGCGGCCTTTAAGAAAGAATGTCAGTGATTTCTTGTAAAGATTCATCATGCGGGGCAGAAAACAGCACTGGAATTGTTCAACCAGGTATTCCAGCACGGTTTTTGTTAAAAGGTATAAAATGGCGCCCAGCATGAGAATATTGGCTGGAAGCATGTTTCCTGTCAAATAGAGAATAACGGCCAGGGCGGCGGCACCTGCGGTGACCAGCAGGTTCTTTCTCGAGATTTTCCAAGGATTAGGCTTGTCTTCAGGAGCAATATATTTCATAAATGTCACGGCGAAGACCGGATTGATTACATAGGCCACCAGCATGGATGCGGAGAGGGTAATAATAATGGTCACCGGCAAAAAGGACATAAATTTACCGGATATTCCGGGCATGAAGATTAAGGGAAAAAAAGGAGCCATGGTGGTTAGGGTTCCAGTGAATACCGCCAGTGCCACTTCACCCACTCCTCGTTTGGTGGCGGGAATGATGGGAAGATTGGGCGTGTTCATATAGTGCCGGTATATATTCTCCACCACTACAATGGAATTATCGACAACAATTCCCAGCACCAAAATAAACGACATCAGCACCACCATATTCATGGTGTACCCGACCACCGGGATAAAAATGAAGGCGACGATAATGGAGAGCGGAATGGCAATTCCCACAAACAGGGCATTCGTCTGGCCCATAAAAAACATGAGAACAAAAACCACAACAATGAAGCCTACTATAATGGTGTTGAAGAGGTCGCTGACACTGTTGCGGGTTTGATTGCTGGTGTCTCCGGTCAAAATGATATCCAGGTTTTCATGAGTCGACTTTTTAAAGTCCGTGACAATATCCTTGATTTTATCGACAGCGTAAATCAAATTTTTTCCGCTCTTTTTGACGACGTTCAGCGTGACCACATCCTGGGAATTCAACCGGGCATAACTTTCCCGCTCTTTGTAGCCATCCACAACCTCGGCAATATCACCAATGGCGATTCCGTTTTGGATCTGGATGTCCGCTATTTGTTCGGCTGAGTCAAATTCACCCACCAGCCGGAGATTCCGCCGCATGCCGCCTTCATCGATACGGCCGCCGGAGATGGTTAAATTTTCCATGGCTACGGCATTTTGGATCGTGTTGAAGGAAATCCCGGCGGCCTGCAGCTTATACAAATCAACGTTGATTTGAATTTCACGGTCGAGCGCTCCGGCGATATCCGCTTTGGATATTTCTTCCAAAGCTTCAATTTTTTCCTGCAGATCGTCTGCGTACTGTTTCAATTGAACCAATCCGGCATCTCCGGATAAGTTAATGAAAAGAATTGGAATTTCAGACAGATCGATCCGGCTTATTTGGGGCTCCTGGAACAGGTCGCCGGGCAATTCCGAACGGGCGTCGTCGACAGCCTGCTTAACGTCCAAGTAGGCTTGGACTTCATCGGCGGTGAGCTCGAACTCAATGAAGATGGACGAATAGTCCTGAAGGGATTGGCTGTTGATATGCTTAACGCCTTCGATGCCTTTCAGGTGTTTTTCGATAGGCCGGGTGATGAGATTTTCTACGTCAACCGGGGATGTGCCCGGGTGTAAAGTTCCGATCATGAAATAAGGGAAAACGATTTCCGGGAATTTTTCTTTAGGCGTGCTGTTATACTGCATGATCCCGAAAATGATCAACAGGATGGTGAAAATATAGACGGTGGTGCGGTTCTCCACGGCAAGATTGGATATTTTAAATTGCGGTTGTTTCATGTTAGCTTCCGTTGGCGTTTATGAATTGCCCGTCACCCAGATTCTGGAATCCGAAGACGATAACTTGTTCTCCCGGGTGTAATCCGTCTGTGATTTCCACCAGGTTTTTGTAGGCTTCGCCGGTTTCAACAATCCGTTTGCGTGCGACCAGGTTTCCGTTTGACCGTTCGGCGATAAAGATGAAATTATTCCGGCCGGTCTTTTGGATGATATTCCGGGGAACAACCAAGGCATGCGGATTGGTGTAATCATTAATGGTCACAACCGCCAGCATATTGGGTTTGAGGTTTTCGACTTCTCCGGGGATTCGGATTTCAATTTGAAAAGTCCGGTTATTGGGATCGATAACCTGCGATACGGCATGCAGGCGCTGCTCGAATTCAATGCCCGCCACTGGGATTGAAATGCGGGCCGGATCGTTCCGGCGGATGCTGGCGATGTAATTTTCCGAAAGGGAAGCTGTGATCTTCAGCCGGCTT
>CAYRTV010000206.1:0-5435 GCA_964427225.1 uncultured Eubacteriales bacterium | reverse complement strand
GCCCTGTAACTCACAATCCGCTACAGTGAGGTTGAACGCCTGTCTGAGGCTGGGCTTCTTCTGGCCTGTGCCCGGATAAGTGGTGATGACGGTGCGGGCCCTGTGCAAAGGACACTTTGTGAATTCCGTCAGGACCGGGAGGTAGCAGCGGCAGCAAAGACGTACCTTGTGCTGCAGGATAGCCTCACTCGAGCTAACTAGCCGGGTAACGCAGGGGCGGCGCCAGTCAAAGCAGGTGCACGGTCCGGTTATTCTTTTCTTGACAGCCTTTCTTTCCAGTGATAGAAAATATCTACTGGTTGTGCCTTTTTCGCTGTCAAGGCAGCCATTAATTAATTTCACCGGGAGGGCTGGAATGTCAAATAAATCTAAGATTGGAATTATTCTTCTTTTATCTTTATTTCCGGTATTCGTTTATGCACAGACTCCGCCGGAAGAATTTCTCGGACATCAGGTCGGTGCCGACCGCAAACTGGCGGATTACGATCAAATCCAAAAATATTTTACTGCTTTGGATGAGGAATCGGAAAAAATCAAAATCTTGACCATCGGCGAGTCAACTTTGGGAAAACCGATGATAATGGCGGTTATTACCTCGGAATCCAACATGCTGGAGCTCGACCGTTACCGCGGCATCACCAAGCAGCTGCGGAATGCGCGTCATATCTCCGGCCAGCAGGCCAGGGAACTCTCCCGGGAAGGTAAAGTCATCGTCATGATAACGTGCAGCCTGCATGCGAGTGAGATCGCGGCTTCACAGATGTCGATGGAATTTGCTTACAATTTAGTTACCGGCAATACACCTTTTGACAGCAGCAAAGTTCTTGAAGATGTTATTATCCTGCTGGCGCCAACCATCAATCCGGACGGTGTTCAGATGGTAACCGAATGGTACCGCAAATATGTCGGCACCAAATACGAAGGCAGCAGGATGCCCTGGCTGTACCATCATTATGCCGGCCACGACAATAACCGCGACTGGTTTATGTTCAATCTGCCGGAGAGCCGGGCTGTGACAAAAGTCCTCTATCATGATTGGATTCCGCAGATTCATATCGATGAGCACCAGATGGGGTCAAGCGGAGCCCGTTTGTTTGTGCCCCCTTTTGATAATCCCCCGATTCCGGCTGTGCATCCCCTTGTATGGAGAGGAATCGGGCTTATGGGAATGAATATGTCCTACGATCTTCAGAAAGAGAATTTCAAAGGTGTTGTTCACGGGCGTTCTTACACAGGCTGGTGGATCGGAGCTTGCGACGATACTTCCTGGCTGCATAATTCGATCGGGCTTCTCAGTGAAATGGCCTCCGTTAAAACCGCCACCCCCATTTATATTGAACCCAATGAACTTCCCGATTCCTATGTTGAAAAACGCATGCAGTTTCCCGATCCCTGGATGGGCGGCTGGTGGCGTTTACGCGATATTGTTGAATATGAACTGGCGCTGTCAAACAGCCTGATCAAGACTGCCTATCTTCATAAAGAGGATTTCCTCTACAATTTCTACAAAATGAATAAGGACGCCATAGAGGTCCGTCCGGAGGGAGAACCGTTTGCGTTCGTCATTCCGAAGGATCAAAGGGATTATCCCACGACTCTTAAAATGCTGGACATCCTCCGAGTGGGGGGCGTTGAAATTCATCAAGCGGGACAGGAATTTGTGGCTGACGGCAAACTCTACCCATCCGGGTCTTTTGTAGTCCGGCTTTCTCAGCCTTATCGTCCCTATGCCCAGGCGCTGCTGCAGAAACAAGAGTATCCGGATATGCGGCAGTATCCAGGCGGTCCTCCGGTTCCCCCGTATGATAACGCCGGCTGGACCCTCCCGCTGCAGATGGGAGTCGATTGTGACCGGATCGATTCACCCTTTCAAGCGGAGCTTCAGCTGCTGGAATCCATTCCGCGGCCTGAAGCCCCGCTTCTGCCGGAAACAGCTGCATATGTTTTGCTCGATTCAAAAGCCAATGCCTCTTATTCCGCCGCGTTTGCTTTGCTGGAAAAAGGGGCCGAGGTTTTCCGGACCAAACATCCAATTCATCGGAATGATGTTCAAACCGGCGCAGGAAGCTTCATTATCGTGAACGGTGCCAAAGTTCAAGACGCGATTCAACATTTACTGCAAACGCATCACCTCCAAGCCCACATCTTGGACGATATCTCGGGAATCGAAAAATCCACCCTGAAACTTCCCCGGATAGGACTGTATCAATCCTGGAAATCCAATATGGATGAAGGCTGGACCCGATATGTCCTCGATGACCTGGGTTTTATTTATACGACACTTCACAATAAGGATTTTAAGTCCGGAAAAAAATTGGGCGAACGTTTCGATGTCATCGTTTTTGCTGATGAGAATCCGGACATCATTGTGGAAGGCAAACCCAAGCCCGGATCCCGTTACGCCCGTTATTACACGGAAGGTCCACCGGAATATGAAGGCGGGATAGGAAAAGAAGGCGTGAAGGCGCTAAAAGAATTTGTGGAAGCGGGCGGCCGCATGATAACTCTCAACAATGCCTGCCGCTTTGCCATAGAAGAATATGACCCTCCAGTAAGCAATGTTCTGGAGAACGTCAGCCGGGATCAATTTTTCTGCCCGACCTCAATTTTAAATATAAAGGTGAAAAACCTTGAACCGCTCGGATACGGCATGCCGGAAAAAGCACCCGCCGTATTTGCGCGCTCGCTTGCTTTTCAGACATCTATTCCGGATGGAGAATGGGACCGGTCCGTCGTTGCCTCTTTCCCTAAAGATGACGTTCTTCTCAGCGGATGGCTGCTGGGTGAAGATGCTATTTCACGGCAGGCTGCGGTTATTGATACCAAATATAAACAGGGCCGCATCATCATGATCGGCATCCGCTGCCAGCACCGAGCTCAATCACATGGAACGTATAAATTCTTGCTGAACGGCATTTTGTATCCGCATGTTGAGTAAAGAGTTAAGAGTAAAGAGTTTGGAATAAAGGGTGGGGAGGAAAGGGTGAAGGAAAAAGATTTAAGAACGGAAGGTATTTAAACATTTCGAGAAATGCTATATAATATGTTTCGAATATTATAATTATAAATAGCATGCGGGACATGGCACGATTTGTCATTTTCATAAACAGGCTGAATTATTCACGGACCGGAATCCCTCCCGATGGAAGGTGCGGGGCATGAAGCTGTGGATTAGTTCAGGATAGTTCATGCTGAGGTAGAGGAATAAAATGGAAAGCAAAAATTTTTATCAGCTCCATTCAGAGGTGTGTAAAACCCTGGCAAACCCCAAGCGGCAGGAAATCCTGGATTGTCTGCGTGAGAGCGAGATGACTGTGAATGAGCTGGTGGGGAAAACCGGCAACTCGCAAGCCAACATTTCACAGCACTTATCCATACTCAGGGCGAAAGGCATCGTCTCTTCCCGCCGGGAAGGCATACATATTTACTATTCGATCGCAAATACCAAGATTATTGAAGCGTTTGATTTAATCAGCCAGGTTCTGAAGGAATCGCTGGACTCCCGGTCGGAAATGATCTCGAAAACCGTTAACAAAAACCAATAGGGTTTGTGTCATTCCCCTATTATCTTAACCAAAACTCTTTTCGGTCTCCGTCCGTCAAATTCTCCATAAAAAATTTGTTCCCAGGGTCCGAAATCCAATCTTCCCCTGGTGACAGCCACCACTACTTCCCGCCCCATAATGGTTCTTTTTAAATGAGCATCCGCGTTATCTTCCCCGGTTAAATTATGCTGATATTGTGAAACCGGCTCGTGCGGTGCAATATCCTCCAACAGCTTTTCAAAATCCTGCAGCAACCCTCGCTCATTATCATTGATAAATACGCTGGCGGTGATATGCATGGCATTGACCAGGCATAAACCTTCCTGGATCCCGCTCTTATCGACGAGAGCGGCAACCTGCGAAGTGATATTGATGAATTCTCTTCTGCTTTCGGTCTTAAATGTCAAATATTCCGTCAGGGATTTCATTCCTGCCTCCGAGTGCTTATCCTGATTCCGCCTCCCCCAATGCCCATCATTATCACAGATTGCACGAAGGTTTTCCACTGAACCTGGTCGCTTAAGAACAGAGCCGATATCATGAAATAAATGCCGGCGGCGGCTAAAATAATATAAACGCCCAGCATGATTCGCCACGCCATACGCCTCGCCTGAGGTGAATCATCTGCGAAAAACCGGTTGTACAACAAGATGCCGACCAGGCAGACAATTCCCAGCCCGGCAAAAATCAGCCAGAACGTACGGGCCTGGCTGACAGCTTCCGCAGAAAGAGCGGCTCCGGAGTTGAGCAGACTTTCAGGCGGGACAACCGGCTTCAGTATCTTTTCATACATAACCGCTCCGAAATTGCTGCCGAACAAGCTGCCGATAACTCCGTAAAGAAAAGCATAGCCCATATACACCGCCACATTATCTTTAGGAGCTACGATTCCGACATAACTGTAATATTTGGGATGAGCGGTCATCTCCCCCAAGGAAAACACTGCGATTCCGAGAATAAACATCCAGGCGGAACGGGTGAATGCTAAAATAAGAAAGCCGGAAGACCCAATAATGATTCCAGTCGCCATAACCGGAAGCGGCTTGAAATTTTTCACAATCCGGCTCACCAGAACAACCAACAGAATAATGGTGCCGGCGTTGATAATGGTCACGAATTCAGCATCAAAAGTAAAAATTTTCAAAAACGGAATTTTTGACATAAACTCCGTCACCGGAGCCCGGTAGATAAAATCACGCAGGTACCACAATACGGACCCGAACATTTGAAAATACAGAATCCAAAACGTGGAATAAACCAGAATCATCAGCATAAACCGGGAATCTCCCAGCACCAGCAAAGCTTCCTTCATGACCTGGCGTGCGCTCTTTGATTTTTGGGCGGTTCCCGGATCTTTATAGAGGAAAGCCGCCGGGATAAGCATGAGGAAACACCATGCAGCGGAAGAGAAAAATACGTAGCTCCAATCAAATCCGCGGATCCAGCTGATAAAAAACGGCGCTAAAAATGCACCCAGATTGATGCTCCAGTAATAAACTCCAAATCCGAATCCTGAATTTTCTTTGGTAGTGGTTCGGGCTACCGTTCCGGTGATAATGGGTTTAAACAGTCCGCTTCCGGTGGCCATAATCAGCAGGAACAGAAAGATTAAACCATAAGAAGTAAAATTCCCCGCGGCAAAATAACCGATACTTAACAAGGAAAACGCCACCAGGAGCATTTTTCTGTAACCCATTCTTTCCGCCAGCGCGCCGCCCACGATCGGCATGACATAGGTTAAGGCATAGACAAATCCCTGCAGAAAACCAACCGAATATTCCGTAAAATTTAAATAATCAACCAGATAGACGGCCAGAACCGCGTTCATCCCGTAATAGGCGCCCCGTTCAAAAAGCTCCATCAAATTTGCGACCCAAAAAGTCCGGGGCA
>CAYRTV010000205.1:0-5449 GCA_964427225.1 uncultured Eubacteriales bacterium | reverse complement strand
CCAGCAGGCATTGCATCAATTCAGCCCGGGAAACGGCAACATCGGCTTGAAATGCTTTTTCTATAGCCACAATGGCGATTCGTTTCAGTTGGCTCGTATTTAATTGTTTATTTAGGCTTTCAGGTTTAAATTGCTCAAAAGGGATGTCGACTTTTGTCCATTCCTGACGGGTTGGAAATCCGGCTGAAAAATATTGCCAGGGGGCTCGGGATTGGCTGGTGCGGATGTGGACATGATATGTCTCTCCGTTTCCCCATACCCAGAGCCTTACCCAGGTAAATTGACCAGCATTAAATGACTGGCCGTTCTTTTCCAGGGGAAGGGCGACTTGTATAGAACCGCCGTTATTTGCGAGTGAAACATTTCCTTGAAGGCGCAGGCAGCGCTTTCTATCAATGCTGTCATATTTAGACGAAGCGGTGGAAAGACCGCCCATGACCTGGTGGGTAAACATACGCTATGCTGTGCCAAAAGAGGAAAAAGCAGCTTGAAAAAAATCATCAATTAAGAGGGTTGAACCTGATTGCATATTGATCTCTTTATCATGATGTATAGAATTGGATTTCAATGAATGATGGCTGAGGATGAAAATTAAAATTAAAGTAAAGCCGGAATACAATACAAGAAAAAGGGGAGGCGCCTGTTCATCAAGCGCCTTCCCATTAGTTTTTTCCGGTCAAATGGCTGTTATTTTGGAAGAATCACGGTATCAATGACGTGGATAACGCCATTGGAGCACTCAATGTCTGCTTTGATCACTTTGGCATCATTGACCATAACCGTTCCGTCTTTCACCATAAATGTGACGTCCTGTCCATTTACAGTCGTGGCGGAATCCATGCCCATGACATCTGCAGCCATGACTTTTCCGGAAACAACATGATACGTCAAAATGGCTTTAAGCTTATCTGTGTTTTCCAGCAAAGACTCTAAAGTTCCTTCAGGGAGTTTGGCGAAAGCAGCATCTGTCGGTGCAAAGACTGTAAACGGTCCTGGACCGGAAAGCGTCTCGACCAAGTCGGCGGCTTTCACGGCCGTGACCAGGGTTTCAAATTGACCGGCGGCGACAGCTGTTTCAACAATATTCTTTTCCGCCATTTCGCTCACGTTGTCTGTGGCGGCGAATGCAAAAAAAGAGACTGCTAGAACAGCCGTTACATAAACCAAAAATTTTTGTTTGTTCATAAAACCTCCTATTAACCCCTGTTGCAAAAATGGGAATATTAATATTTTATAAATAAAATATACAATAGTCAAAAGATTATTTAATAGTTATAAATATTATTTATAAAAAATCACTAAATTAGAATGTAGAAATATCAGAAAAAACATAAACTATCCTGGATTATTCACGGGCCGAGATTGCCGCAGATGCGAGGTGCAGGGCATGAAGCTGTGGTCCTTCACCTGGAATGCCCCGCAACAAAGCAGATGCGGTGAGAGTCGGCCCGCCCGGAGGGGAAAAAAGTGCGATAAAAATGTTGCAATTTTTTCATGAATAATCCAGGCTATATATTTAAAGAAAAAGATAACTGTCATAACAGCAATCCCATAATTGACGCTCTGCCGATTGGAGGATTATATTGCGCTGTCGGATTTTCCGGACACGGCTTTCAGCACGGTCCAGCCGTCGGGCGGCTCATGGCGGATTTGATTATGGATAACAACACTTCATTTGACCGAGAACCGTTTCTTAACAGACGGTTTGCCGCATCTCTTAAGAGCGGAGAGAAAAGTGTTATTTAAAATGGGAACTCCGCCCTTCGCCGGCATGACACAGACGTCGTTCGGCAGCCATCCTTTCTTTAGGGCGAGGAATCATCCGGCTGACTTGTGAAATGATTTTGTATTCGGTATCCTTCTATTAATGGCATAAAGTTTTTTCAGGAGTGGAAATTGTCTATTTCAAAATTTATCCAGTTAATATTGCTTGCTTGTTTTGTTGTTTTGATCGTAATGTCATGCTCTTTGTTTAATAAAAAGGAATCAGCGAAGGTTCTGCTTATTGGTGCCGACGGACTTGATTTAGGCGTATTAAACCAGCTTTTTAAGCAAAACAAATGTCCGACACTAAAAAATTTAATGGAGCAAGGCGCCTATGGTGTCCTCTATTCGGAACGCCCGATGCGGAGCCCCGCCATTTGGACGACCATTGCCACTGGGAGGCCGAGGGAGGCACATGGCATCTTTGATTTTGTCACCGGCAGTCGATATTGGCCGGCCCATTTGCAAACAGAAGAACAAGACCTCGTAACCAGTGATATGCGCAGAGTTCCGGCATTGTGGAATATTTTGTCTGATAAAAACCGCTCTGTTGCTGTCATGGGCTGGCTTAATTCCTGGCCGGCGGAAAACATAAACGGCTTGATGGTGTCACCGTATGTCGCATTGGGAAACGCAAAACAATTGACCATCAAAGGCAATGTCTACAAGGATGAATCCCATCAGGTATACCCTGAGAACAAATGGCCGGAAATACAATCAATTATCACAACGTATGATCAAGTCCCGGATTCGCTGTTTTCTCGGTTCGCAGAGAATCCGCCGCGTTCATTGAGGAAAAAGTTTCCGCTTTTAATGCGGCATTTACAAGGATTGAAAGGATCCCTGGCTCATTCTTTGACCATGCGGGATATATCCTTTCGTGTTCTGAAAAACGGGCAGCCGGACCTCACCATGGTCTACTTCGAAGGAGCGGATACTTTGGGGCACAGATTTTGGCTCTTTCGGCAGCGGATGAATGAAATAAAAATGCGGTTCAAGCAGTTGGGGTATGATGCTGAAGATTCTGACTTAGTGATCCTAAAGGATATGTATGGGAAAATTGTTGATACGTACTATGAATTCTTTGATGATATTGTCAAAGAATTGCTTGAAGCTGCAGCTGACAATACAACGGTTATTATTGTCAGCGATCACGGGTTTGGGAAAATAACCCGGGTTTTAGACCCGGGAACATCCACTCCCTTCGGAGGTGACCATCGTCTTGAAGGCACTATCATAATCACGGGAAAAGATATTTATCACAGGAAAAGTATTCCGGGAGCGACCATTTATGATGTGACGCCGACTGTACTTGATGTTTTGAATGAAGCAACTATGGAATTTTTAGAAGGGCATTCGATCTTGCCGTATTTGTCTGATAAAAGTCGGACGATTCCGGTTTCCATAAAGGCTGAAACCCAATCTGAATTAGACCGCCGGAAAAAGGAAGAGGAGTTGGAGAGGCTGAGGTCCTTGGGATATATTAAATAGCACATGAAAATCCGCGAATTGACGATCGGCGACTATGATTTTATTGTTGATCTCTTTCGCCAAACTCCCGGTGTGACGTTCCGTGAGGCTGACTGCCGGGAATCAACCCAAAGATATTTAAAAAGAAACCCCGGGCTGAGCTTTGTCGCTGTTGCGGGTAAAGAAATCATCGGCTGTGTTATGTGCGGGCATGACGGCCGCCGGGGTTATCTGCAGCATTTGGTGGTTAAGCAGGAATTCAGGCGGAAGGGGATCGGAGAAAAATTATTCAGGCAATGTATAGATGCCCTGAAGGAAACAGGAATTGACAAGACGCATATTTTTGTTTTTCGAAATAATGATTTGGCCCATGATTTTTGGATGAACCGGGGCTGGCAGCAGCGTGATGATGTGGCCATGTATTCTTATAATGCATCCTCTAATAAAAACGTTTGAAATCACGAAGTTTACCATAATCATTTTTTTTTCGAGTTATCATGGGTATAATCAAGCATGAAGGATTAAATGGATATTACCGGAGGGACAAATGGACATAAATAAATTTATTGAAGACAAGATTAACGAAATCCGGGAAGCCGTGGGGGATGAGGTCGCCGTGAATGCTTTATCCGGGGGAATCGACAGTTCAGTCGTGGCTGTTCTGGCCCACAAAGCACTTGGTGTAAAGGTGAAAAACATTTTTCTTAACACCGGAATGATGCGCCTGAATGAACCGGAAACCATCAAATCCAGTTTTGAAAAGATTGGAATTCCAGTAGACGTTAAAGATGTGTCGGACAGTTTTTTTTCGGCATTTAAGGGTGAAGAAGATGGAGAAGCCAAACGAAAAATCTTCCGGGATACTTTTTATGAAGTGCTGGGAGATGTGGTGAGGGAAACCGGCGCTAAATGCCTGTTGCAGGGGACCATCAAACCTGACATTGAAGAAACCCAGGCCGGAATTAAAACCCAGCACAATATTCTGTCTCAAATCGGGATCGATCCGGAAAAACAATATGGATTTAAAACCATAGAACCGCTTATAGATTTGGTTAAATGGGAAGTCCGGGATGTCGGCGCAGAGCTTGGGATTCCTCAAACCCGCTTTAACACCATGCCTTTTCTGGGGCCTGGATTGTCCGGGCGGGTTATCGGGGAAGTGACCCCGGTTAGAATCCATATGGTTCGGATGGCCAACAATATCGTAGAAGAAGAACTTATGCCTTTAAAGCCCTTTCAATGCCTGGCCGTCCTGTTGAAAGATCAAGCCACGATGAAGGGGGATGAGAATGCACAGGGCCGCAATTACGGGCATATTATAGCGGTCCGCTGCATAGAAAGCCGGGATGCCCGCACTGCCGAAGTGACTGAGATTCCGTTCTCCATTTTGAAAAAATTAACCCAGCGGATCACAACCCAGGTTCCGGGTGTCACTAAAGTGGTTTATGATCTTACTCCCAAACCCCCCAGCACGATTGAATATATTTGACCAAAAAGCTGCCATCCTGATCGGAACGGCCTCCGCGTCATTGCGAGCGGCGTCATTCAAATTTCATGACTGCCTGAATTTCCTGCCCTTCCCTTAAAATCCGGAATGTGATCTCATCGCCCCAAGTAAAAACGCTCATAAAGCGGCGGAGATCATTGATGGATGAGAAGTTATGCCCTTCAACGGAAAGGATAACGTCACCCTTTTTGAAATCCTGTCCTTTGGCCGCTCCGGAGATGGGATCTCTTTCAATAACAGGATTGTCCAAACCGTCAAATTTTTTCAAAGCCAGACCGGGAGAAGGGTGAGCCGGCTTTTCCTCCGCCGGTATGCCCCAGATGAAATCCGCAAAGGAGGCGCTGACTTCCAATGGTTCCTCTGAATCAGGCACTTCCAGACAGATGACTGTGGTGTAAGGAAGCTGGGTGCTTTCGTAAACCCGGCGGTTGATGCCTAGGTTATAGCTTAAATGCCCGTATCCGGCTAAAACCACTACCCGGCTGTTTTCAATCCGGGCTGCTTCAACTGTATTTTTTGCCATTACCTCATCCCACGCTGATTGAGCCCTGTACAGTCCTTCAAACAACATCTCTGCGGCGCGGGGGCCTTTCATTGCCTCCGGCATCTCAATGTTGCTGAATACTTCTTTCATCAAAATGCGATGGTCTTGGTGAGTCACATCCGGTTCAGGAACAATCGTTTTTTCATCCGGCTCCAAAGCATCCC
>CAYRTV010000204.1:0-5476 GCA_964427225.1 uncultured Eubacteriales bacterium | reverse complement strand
TGGAGGGGGAATGCAATAACGTGGTGGAAAAGGACCTCCATCCCGGAGCCTGCGACCTGTCTTACCTTGCCGCAGCGGCGCCGGACCGGTTTGCGGAAATTCATGACGAGATATTTGACAATTTCCGGGCCGCCCATGACGCGGACTGGCGGCGGCAGCTGGCGGAAAAATACGGCGTGACCGAGACAATGAATGATCCTGAAATCCGTGACTTGGTCAACCGGATCATCCAAACCGGCACCGAATATGAGAAGACCTCCCAGCAGTATTCCCACGGCATCCGCTCCACGCCGACCATGATCATCAACGGCCGCATGGTTATCGGCACACTGCCCACAGAACACCTGCGCGCCATTTTCCAGGCGCTGGTGGAAGAACACGAAGGCGGCCGGCGGTTTATGGAGAATTGGGTGCCGACGCGGAAGATCCGGACAAAGTAAAGAGTGAAAATTCTTATCATTAATTTTCAATCGAGTCTCTTTGATTTCACTATCCATTCATTTTATAATTTTTATTATCGCTGTGTCGGTCAATTCCATAAAAGGTCATTTTGAAAGCTGCAGGTGCTCTTTCAAGTTTCGATTGTTATTCATTCTTCTTTAGTTTCGTTAATTCTCCATAAATGAAGGGAGTATAGATATGAGATTCAAAAGAAGATGCCAGTTGATCCTCACTTGTGTTTTTATCTTGTTTGGTGTCCTTTACCTGCCGGCGCAGCACAAAGTGAAGAAAATAGGGGGATATAGTGAAGAGGATCGCATTAAAGAATGGAAGAAATGCCTGAAAAAATATCCTGTGCCGGAAAATGCCACTGAACTTGAAAAGATAAATTCTTTCCCATCAGCAGAAGCCGAAAAAGCTGGAGTCTATCTGTGGCGCCCCCTTGGAATTATCTCTATACCAAATAACCGTATTTTAATTAACGATCAAAAAGTGAATAAGATTTTCATGTTCGATTCTAATGGAAATTTTATAAAAGCATTCGGCCGCCCAGGTCAGGGGCCTGGGGAATTTGGAAATCCCTACACTCTAACTGCTGATTCCGAATATATATTCGTAGGGGACAACAGTAATAGGAGAATTCATTTCTTTGATTTTGATGGAAACCTAATTTTGGATATTAAAATGTTTAAATCCCTCTTTGATTTAGAGAGAGGGAAAAATGGATTATTTTATGGAGTTCCTTTAAGATCCCGTTCGGAGGATAATCTGGTTGTTGTTCTCAATGAGAATGGAGAAATAGTCAATTCGATCGGCGATAGGAAGTATGGTGAGAAAGATTCTAATTGGCAAATACCTAATATGATCAATATATCTTTGAATGAAAATAATGAATTGTATACGGCATTCAAATTTTTTCCTTTAGTTCGTAAGTATGCAGAGAACGGTGAATTGCTTCAGGAATATCATTTAAAGCACAAAGTTATGCAAGAAAAAGCGGCTATGAATAAAGAAAAGATAAAAAACAGCAATGCGAATCCCGGAATCGGCTGGCAAGTTGCCATTAATTCGATTCTTGCTCAAAAAGACGGTTTTGCAATTCTCAATGATTTTCCACGCACGAAAATTATTGGATATACTGATGCAGGAAAAATTAAGGAAATTTATTATCATAAAGGAGATTTTAATACACTTATTACTGATTTCATTATTGAGGAAATTGATGGGAATAAACATTTTTATTTATTACAAACTCAGCCTAAATATGAAGTCATCGTACTTCGGCCGAAGGAAGGTCAACCCATGGGGCAAGATGACAAAGAAAACACGAATCACATTTGATCTGCCTTTACTATCACAAGCCTTCTTTATGAAATATCAAGGGCTCTTTATATGAAGAGTTCTCCTAAAAGGGGAGGTTTTAAAATGACAAGATGGATATATTTACTCATCTTACTGGCATCCATATCATTGCAGGGATTTGGATTTTTCCCTCAGCAAAGTAAGGAATGGGAGGCATTCAACAAGAAATATCCGCTGCCTGACGAGGCAATTAAACTTGAATTTCAATATGCCTTTCCCAAAAAGGAATTGGAAAAAGAAGAGATTTTCTTTTGGGATGCAAAATGTATGAATATGGATAAGAAAGGCAATATTTATGTTGCGGATTCAAAATTCAACAAGATTTTTTGCTTTGATGCCAAGGGTCATTATTTATTTCAATTTGGCCGTCATGGCCAGGGGCCGGGAGAGTTCAACCGGCCTTATACCATTGAATTTTATAATGATATGGTGGTCATACATGATAGCGGCAATAATCGGCTTCAATTTTTCAATAAAAAAGGGACATTTATCAAAAGCATAAAACTTTTTAAAAACTATGTTGACTTTGCCATAAACGAAAAGGGAACGATTTTCGCGGCTGTGCTGCCTTATCCGCATTACGAGCATTTGGTGGATGTCTTATCCCTTGATGGAACTCTGAACAATTCGTTTGGTGAAAGACTGATAGAAGATGATGATGCCTTAATGAATTTTCCAAGAATAGAAGGAAACAGAGAAGGAGAAATATTCATATCCTTTTGGTTTCATCCTTTTGTCCGAAAATATTCGGAGGATGGAGAATTGATTAAGGAAATTAAAATAGAGCATAACATTGCCTTGAAAAATGCTGAATTTAACTTGGAAAATAGAACGACAAAAAAAGACGGCAGCCCAAAGCAATGGCGAAGTGTCATAAATGCAATGAGGTTCGCCGGAGATCAATTATTTCTATTATTGGGAAATGCCGGGCATTCCAAGATTGGTTTAAAAAGGAGGGAGTTATTGAGCTATGATTCAGATTTAAATAAATCTGATCATTTTTGGCTTAAGGAAGGAAGGCCCATCTCAATTTATGACTTCATTGTTATAAAAAAAATGGATCTATTGCACTTATTTTGTTTAAAATCGGGTGGAAATTCCAATGTGATAGAAATTTTCAGCCGTTAAGCCTTCCTCCCGGCTTTTTCCATAAATTTCTTCCGGTCAACGATATACCGAATGTGTTTGCCCTGGCCGATCATACCGAAGCGGTCGCGGGCGGTCACCCAGAATTCCAGCATATGGCCTTCCCGCTTCTCGAGGGTGGCTTCCGCCGTGATATCCTCTCCGGCCGATGTCGGCCGCAGATGCTCCACATCCACCCGGCTGCCGACGGTGGTTTTTCCTTCTTCCAGGTAATCCTGGACCGTATCCATGGCCGCGTTTTCCATTAACGCGATCAGCATCGGGGTGGCCAGCACTTCCAGGTCGCCGGAACCGATAAAGGCGGCGGTATGGGCTTTTTCCACCTTGGTGGTTTTGGTTGAAGTAATATTCAAAGGAATCATATCGTTCATTTTTGTCTCCGGTCTACTTTATCGTCACCATCACCCATAATAGCAGAATAATGACGCCGACCAAAATCCAGGAGCCGCCGAATCCCAGGATATCCCATTTCCCCGGCTTGTTGATCTCCCAATTGGAGCCGGGCCAAATTTTATCCTTCTCGTACTTTTCCGGATTGCGGTAGGATTCCCGCAGGGCTTTCTCCTCGGCTTCCGGGGTCTTCTGCACCGGTGTATGCACTTTGGCGAAGAAGCGGTCCAGATGAGTTTTGGGAACCGGATGGGTGACAAAGGAAATCAGAAACAGCAGCACAAAAGGAAACAAAGCGTCAAAAAAGAATCGCACCGCCACCAGCTGGGCCTTGCTGAAGCTGGTAAAATCAAACCCCAGCCAGCTGAGGACCCAGATTTCCGCATGAAAACGCCCCAGTCCGGCTTGGGGGGAGCCGGGATCGCCGGGAACGATGCGGGCCACGTTTTCAAAGAAAATCCCGGTGGGTTCGATCAGCTGGGTTTTAAAGATGGTCTGGCCCACGCGGTCGGCCCGGCCGCTCAATACGTCCTCTTCCAGGGCTGCGGTCTCGATGGTCACAGCCCGGGGCTGGGTTTGCAGCAGGAAAGCGGGATTCCGGCGGGCCCAGTCCATGGTCTGGAATAGGTTAGGGATAACGGCATAAATCAGCAGGCAGATCACTACCTGGATGAAGACAGCGGTTTTTGTCAGGCGGCGCCAGATAAATCCCAGCCAGATAGCGGCCCCGAATATGGCGGACAGAGAAATGGTGTATTTGAACAATACCAGCAGGTTATCGATAAACAACGCCACGGCCAGGCCACCGAGCAGGATAAAGGCGATGGCTATTTTACTGATAACCAGATAGTGCTTCTCGCTTTTATCCGGCCGGAGCGGCTGATAGAGGTTGCGGATGACCAGTGCGGCGTAGGAAACAGATCCGGCATCCAGGGTGGACATGTTGGCGGCCAAAATACCCACCAGCATCAGGCCGATCGCTCCGGGCACCAGCAGGTCGCGGGTCATGAATCCCCAGATTAAGTCCGGGTCATGGAGGCGGCCGGCATAAAGGCCTATGGCGAGTAATCCGGCCAGGGCCCAGAAGATCATGATGAAGCGCTTGAAGAACATGCCGCCGATCATGCCGAAGCGGGCGGTCATTTCATCCTTGGCGGAACCGGCGGTAGCCATGCCCGGGGCCACGGCAATGATGGAGACCAGGTTGGCCAGCACCATGGCCAGAATGGTGTACCAGGCATATTCCGATAATGTCTGCGAGCCGAATAATTCAAACATATAGTCCGGGACTGAAGCATGCAGCCCGGCGAATCCGCCGATTTTAGACAGCCCCAGGGGGATGAGAATAAGAGAAAACGTGATGATCAAAATTCCCTGGATGGCATCGGTGATGGCGGCGGCCCGGAATCCCCCCAGCATGGTGTAGATTCCCACCACAAGGGCATAGATAAAATAAAAAACCACCGGGCTGATATAGGAATAAAAAGATTTGAGTTCCCCCCGCTTATTCTTTTCCCGCAGCGTTTGATAGCGGGCTTCTTCCTCCGGGTCTAAGCCTTCGTCCTGCTGCGCGAGCAGGTCTTGGTATTCCCGGAACTCCACGACATTGGTTTGCTGCTGCGGAGTCAATTGCTCAAAGGGCTTGGGCGTCATGGCCATCATGGTCTTGCCGGCGACCATGTAGCCGACGCCGCCGCCTAAAAAGGCCAAAAGCAGGATGAATACGGCATAGCTTCCCCCTAAGGCGGGGCTTTTGAACCGTTCGGTGAAAAAATCACCGATGGTGGTCAGGCGGACCCGGCGGAAGAGGAAGGTGGTGAACCAGTAAAAGGGAGTCAGGAAGAGGACCAGGTATTGAATCCACATGCCGCCGATGCCCTGGCGGTAAATCTCGCGGGAGACGGCCACCGCCTGGTCGGCATTGGTGGAGCAGCCGAAATTGAGGAAGAACTGGAAGAATTTATTCAGTTTGCGGCCGGCCAGGTAAAAATCCCCGGTGTCTTTGGTCTTAAGGCCCGCTCTCCTGCCCAGCCACAAAATCACCCCGACATACAGCACAATGATGATGACATCGATAATATGCAGGCCCCAGATATACATTGAGAAATTTTTTATCATAATCACCGGAGAAAGGCAA
>CAYRTV010000203.1:0-5481 GCA_964427225.1 uncultured Eubacteriales bacterium | reverse complement strand
CGGCGATGCCTACATGGAATACAATATCAGTGTCGGCGAAAGGCAAGCCATCCAGTTCAATGTTAATGTTAACAATGTCACCAACAACCGGATTGCCCAGCGAATCTACAACCAGCACAATTTCTCAACTGTATATCTGGACGATATGACCATTTACAATGGATTTGATTACCGCCAGGTTATGGCGGAAAAGGGCACGACCCTTAACCCCCAGTTTCTTAAAGAATACGCCTTCCAGTCGCCCATTCAAGTCCGCTTCGGCGTCAAGTTCATCTTCTGATCACATAACCGCGTAGACGATTCAAAGGGCCTTCTCCTTCGCGGAGGAGGCCCTTTTTTTATGGGCAGGCATCGGTTCCTCTGTCACCCTGAGGCCTGTCCCCATGTCATCCTGAGGAACGCAGTGACGAAGGATCCCCAACGGCGTTGTCTCTAAAACCGGTGAATCGCGAATCGTGAATAGGAAATCCGCAAAATGCAAAACGCAAAATGCAAAATGACGACCTTGGTTAAATTCAATGTCATCCTGAGCGCAGCGAAGGACCTTAGACTGCTTCGTCTAGAAGAGGCGCAACCGATTCCTGAGGCGCAGTCGCTTGGGATTCTTCAGCCTGCTTTGCAGACCTCAGAATGACATGCTGCTTTGTTTCCAGGATTGTAAATAGTGAATGGTGATTGGTGAATAAATAGTGAATGTGTGTTCGGATTTTTATGTTATCCGGATTTGTTTTATTTTTAATTTTTGATTTACATCACTGTACTCATCAGGATAACGATGAATTAAGAACAATAGTCAGATTTGCGTTTTGAGATTTGAGATGCTACAGCTTAAACTTGATCGCCTTCTCTACATTCCGTTCGTCGGCGCTGTTGCTGACACTGATAACAAAGCGAAACTTGCCGGGTTCGAGCTGTATTTCCACCGGGATCACATGCTTTTTCCCCATGAGCTCCAGGAACTCATCTTGACTGACGGTGATGGGGCTTTCTTCTTCAACTGCTTGGATTTTTTTGTTTCCTGAATAAACAGCCACTTTGGCGCTCAGGGTCGTGCTTAACTTGCCGTTTTCTTCCATGAGAAACATATTCTCCATGGGGATGCTGATAGAAAGCCGCACGCTGTTGTCGGGAAACTTTTCCAGATTCAGATTGAAGTCGAATACCACGTCCTCGTCTTCCACGTCCGGTTTTAAATCCATCTGGGCCTGCAGCAAGTTGGCCACATACTGGGCGCTGGCGGGAACCAGGCGGTATTCCCCGGAATAATACTCATCCGTGAATATGATGGGATAAGGGCCGTAATACCAGATTTCCGTGGGTGAGCCGTAGAAAGTAACTCCCCGGGGATACTGTTCGCGGTGTTCGGGCTGTCCCAGCAGGATATAGATGCGGCCCCGGTCCCTCAGCCAGCCGTTGCCCTGCCCGCGGGAAAAGAGCTGATTCGCCTCTTCGATGCGGTTGAAGTACCGTTCTTTGAACTCATTGACCTCGGTGTTGGGATCGGGATCGCGTTTTTCCCAGAACTCTTGGATAAACGCATCTCTTTCTTCTTCGGGAAGATTAAGAAAGATCTTTTTTTCCTGTTTGGTGATAATATAACGGACTTTGGAAAAAAACTCCGCGTGTTCGGGAGATAAATTCCGCTCCTGCTTAAACGAAGCACAGGAAACCAGAGAGATCATCATGAGCCCGATAATGAGGACCCGTATTGTTTTCATGTCTTCTCCTTCAGGGACTCGACCATTTTCTTGACTTCAGCCTGTTCCGGATTCATCTCCAGGGATTTTTCCCAGGCAGCCAGGGCCTCCTGAGGATTGCCCAGTTGGTAGTAACAGGTTCCAAGCGCGTTCAGTGCATCGATGGTCAAGCCTTCCCCTTCTGTATACCGGCGGTAGTAACTCACCGCCTCTAAATAATGGCCTAATTTTTGTGAAATATCTCCTAAAAATTTAAGGAAACGGACGTTTTCCGTCTCCCGGTCGGCAAAAGGCTCCAGAATGGTGCGTGCTCCTTGATAGTCTTCCCGGGCGTACAATAACCGGCTTAATCCTATAGCATAGGTCAGGGATGCCGGCCGGCTGTGGAAGGCCTGTTCTAAATATCCTTGGGCTTTGTCCAATGCGCCTTTGTTGAAATACTGACCGCCTAAAATGAAAGCGGCTTCCGGATCATTGGAAGCGGGGGCCGAATCGGAATAGATAAACTGGCGGGGAAGCTGATCAAAGGTGCTGATGGAAAAATGCTGGAAATCGGAAAATAATGTTTCTCCTCCAGCTGCGTGAACGGTGACATCCAGGGCGTAATGGGCGGGTTTGTAGTCTTTAAGCGGAAAGGCTTCCAGGATCCTTCCTTTCGGAAAATAAGCTGAAAGCGGCTTGGCTTCCCGCAGCACCTTCTCCTCCTCTCCCTTGGTGATAACGAAGGTAACCCGGGCGGTTTCTAGAGCCGGCTGTTCCGTATCCGGCAGCTGAAACATAACATGCAGCGTATCGTTGATGGTGAACTGCCGGTTGGGAGCCGGATAGAGCTGGGTGTTTCCCACATTAAAGGCTTTCTCGCCGTCGACAGACGAATTTTCCCTGATGCTGGGGGCGAGTATAAGGGAACTCATGACCGGGGAGGGACCGGATTCCGGCACCACGATATCCCGTTCAAAGGAGGTGAATTCTTTGGAGACCCGGTTTTTGATCAGCAGATGAAAATGATATTTTCCGGGACAAAGCGGAAACGCCCCCTGGTAGCTGAACGGGCGGCTGCCGATTTTGTCCATCTGTTCCTGCCCAAACCGGATGGGGAGGGTACGGTTGAATTGATAAATCGTCTTACTGTCTTTATCCATAACCTGGCCGGAGATCTCCAAAGTGGTGTAATAGATGCCGTCCATGGCGTTAACGGACAGGTTTTCGGGTTCGATCAGGTAATGGATATACGGCATCTTCTGTTCATCATAGATAAGGGCCACCATGGAATCGCTGTCGATAAAATTGGCGGAATATTCCACTTCAATAATATCTTTGTATTTTAGCAGCTGTTTGGCGTACTGGTCCTTGATTGATTTTTGCGGTTTGACCATAATATTGGCCAGCAGCATTTCTGAAGCCATTGAGGGATTCTGCCCGGTGATGGGCTCCTGCGGCAGCAGGGTCATGGAGGTATTGGCCAGTTCCGGCTGCACCAGGCGCAGCTGGTTGAACGCTTCCAGATAGTTTCTAGGATCCCCGAAATAATTGACCAGCATTTTTTGCGGGCCGTCTTTAATCGGGCTGTAGAGCTCATAATCTCCCACCCCGTACTTTTTGAGAAAAATCAGATTAAACGCATCGGGCAATCCGTATTTGGACATGCCTTGATAAAACCAGACGATAGTAGGGTAAATCTCGGTTTCATTTTCATATCGTTCTACGGTCCGCGGTTCGCCCAGGATAATATACATGCGTCCCCGGTCGGTGGCCCAGCCCGGGGTGGGCGTGCCGCGGCCGTACCATTGCTCGACATATCCTAGGCGGCGGTAATGCTCCTGTTTGAATTCATTTTCCGGCGTGCCCGGAGTATCGTCCCGGTGTTCCCAAAAGGCTTCGATAAACAAATCGCGTTCCCGGTCGGTCCGCAACTGCAGAAAAACCTCCCGTTCCACCGGAGTGATGATATAATGAACTTCTTCCTTAAGCCACACCCGGTGTTTTTCCGGCAGGTCTTCCGGTTCCAGCATCTCCTGAAAAGCACCGGCAATGCCGGTACAGAGAAGGATTCCAATAGTTATGACAGTGATTTGTTTTCTCATAGAAAAACGTCCCCTGACAGTAAAATTACACTCTTCTAATGTAGTCTAATCGCTGAAGTTTTACAACCCCCTATATATCATTCTGAAGCCGATGAAGCAGGCCAAAGGAACTTGTGCTGCTAAGCCATATCTCAAATCTCAAAACTCAAATCTGATTATCGTTCTTAATTCATTGTTATCCTGATGAGTCCAAGGACGTAAATCAAAAATTAAAAATCAAAAATCAAAAATAAACCAAATCCAGGTAATTTAAAATCTGAACGCACATCCACTATCTATTCACTATTCACAAATTTTCAAATTATCCCGGCAGCTTCAGTTCTGACAACAGGTGCGCTTAATGTCATGGTTTTAAGCGTTTTGCGGATTCTCCAACAGACTATTACAGCATCTCCAAAAACCGTATACGCATCCCCGAGCCATTCACCATTCACCTATTAATTTGGGAATTCGGCTTATTTATAATATAATGTGTCCTTTACATTGTGAACATAGTGAGGAAAACATGCCGATTCATTATTTAGTGACGGGCGGAGCCGGATTCATCGGTTCGCATATTGCAGAAAAATTAATAGGGAACGGCCACAGGGTCCGGATACTGGATAATCTCTCCACCGGAAGAAAAGAAAATCTGGCGGGGATGAACGAATCCATCGACTTTATTGAGGGCGATATCCGGAATATGGACGATCTAAACCAGGCCGTGTCCGGGATAGATATGGTCTTTCATCAGGCCGCCCTGCCGTCGGTGCCCCGTTCGATTGAAGAGCCCCGGGCCTGTCATGAAAGCAATATCACCGGCACACTCAATGTGCTGCTGGCGGCCCGCCGGGCCGGAGTTAAAAGAGTCATTTATGCCGGGTCTTCTTCCGCATATGGAGACACGCCGGTCTTGCCGAAAAAAGAAGACATGATGCCCTCGCCTCTGTCGCCCTATGCGCTGGCCAAACTGAGCGGTGAATACTACTGCCAGGTGTTTTCTTCGGTTTATAACTTAGAGACCATCACCTTGCGCTATTTTAATGTCTTCGGCCCCCGGCAGGATCCGGGATCGCAGTATGCGGCTGTGATTCCCAAGTTCATCCAAGCCGTTAAGAAGGATAAATCGCCGGTCGTGTACGGAGATGGTGAACAGACCCGCGATTTTACTTATGTGGGCAATGTGGCTGATGCTAATATTCTGGCCTCCCAAGCGGAAAAAACATCCGGTGAAGTTGTCAATGTTGCTACGCACACCCAAGTCAGCCTTAATCAGCTTTTGGCTACCCTGGAAGAGCTCAGCGGCCGGTCCGCGCAGCCGTGCTATGAACCGCCGCGTCCGGGCGATGTCCGGCACAGCCTGGCTGACATCACCCGTGCCCGGACGTTTTTAGGCTACAACCCGGTCATTGGACTCGAAGAGGGCCTGCGTCTCACGATGGAATGGCTGGCAAGAAATCAAAAATGACCGCCCGGTTGCTATCCTTTCTGTCATTCTGAGGGGTGCGGCAGCAGCCCGAAGAATCCCAAGCACCTGCATCTGCGGAACCGGTTACTTCCTTCTAGACGAAGGATCTTAGACGGCACATGCATGAGAAGACGATTACGCTTAATTCGAAGAAGCAGTCCAAGATCCCCACGGCCGCTGGCGCGGCCTGGGGATGATATGTGTATGCCGGCGCAGGCCTCAGGATGACATTGATTCAATCAAGGTCGTCACT
>CAYRTV010000202.1:0-5482 GCA_964427225.1 uncultured Eubacteriales bacterium | reverse complement strand
AAAAAAAGCAGATAGGATGGCAAGTTTGCCATTTTACCTTATATGGGATAATATGCTGACAAAACCTGCGGATGTGCCATATGGTGGTAAAAACAGAACCAAAGCAGCAAGGCCGAATAACCAAAAGGACCTTCAATGATGCTCCGGCTGAGCTAAGGGCCGCTTTAGTTGAACTAAAGCTGAGATCCGAAACCCTGGAGAAAAATGAAAAGAATCTTTTATCCGTTTTTAAATGTATGGACGACCAGGTCTTTATTCTGGGATTAGATGGGGCTTTTAACCGGTATTACCAGAATGCCGGCAAAACCGGATTGTTTCTCTCTCCCAAAAAGTTCTTAGGCAGACACTTCCGGGATGTCCTGCCCCGGGAGGTCGCGGAAAAGTATCAGCGGGCTGTTAATGAAGTCGAAGCATATGGACAGACCCAGCAATTCGATTATTCCATCATACTCAATGACCGTGAACTTTGGTTTAGTGCGCGTTTATCCCCTTATAAGACCGATGTGGGTGATATCATGGGTTTTGTTCTGGTATTGCGGGATATCACCCGCAGTAAACACTGGGAAAAGCGGATAGAAGATAATATGGAAAAATACCGCGCGGTTATGCAGCAAAGTCCTGATTGTATATTTTTAGCGGATGTGGACACGCGGGTTATAACGGAAGCGAATCCCCCGGTAAAGCGTTTATTAGGCTACAATCAAGAAGATATCTCAGGATTGACCTTATATGATTTTATTGTAAGGGACAAAGATGATATTTATCAGAAGATAATGGAGTATCTAAAAGACAGAAAGTATTTTATCGGGGAAAGGAAGTTCCGGAGAAAAGACGGTTCGCTTGTGGATGTGGAAATAGGAGTTCACTTAATTACGTATGGAAACCGGCAAGTGTACTGCATGATTGCGAGAGACATCACTCCCCGCAAAATCGCGGAAAAGCAATTGATATATGCAGCTACACATGATCCCCTGACCGGTTTAATCAACCGGATGCTGTTTTATGATCGGCTGGCCAGAGAATTAGCCCGAGCCAGGCGCAACCGCAATATGATCGCTCTCATTTATATTGACTTGGATAATTTCAAGATCATCAATGATACCTTGGGACACGGGGTGGGGGATCAAGTGCTGAAAATCACGGCATCCCGTCTCAGTTCTCTTTTCCGGAAAAGTGATACATTGGCCCGTATGGGCGGCGATGAATTTATGTTCGTCCTGGCGGACTTCAATAAAAATGAAGATGTCCCGCCGGTTACGGATAAAATCCTGGAAACAATTCGAATGCCGATAGAAATTGAAGGTAAAAATCATAGAGTCACCGCCAGTATTGGGGTGGCGGTTTATCCTCAGGACGGAACCAATTCTGAATATGTGATGAAATCCGCTGACCTGGCGTTGTATCATGCCAAAAAGCACGGCCGGGATACCTGCGAACGGTATTCTCGAGAGATGGTGGACACATTCGATAAAAATTCCACGGTGAGCTGAAACCGGGCCTCCCCCTGTCAGGGTGAGGATAACGTGCGAAAATTCACCTCAAAAGAGGATTGAATTAACTCTGCTTGGATGAAAAAATAAAAACTGCCTTATTATGAGTGTGATGAAAATGGAACAAACAAGAAAAATCCTCATTTATAGCATCATCATTTTTATTTTGACGGGAATGTTTGCATTCAATTCATTTGCCAAAGAAAAAAAGCTGGTGGCTAACCGGAATGGGGTTAAGATTCATTTGGAACCGGATGTGAGGAGCGATGTGATCGCCGTACTGGAAGCCGGAACTGAACTGATGCTGGCGTCGGACCGAAAGTTTAAAAAAGCATGGAACTATGTCTATTTTCCGTCAAAAAAAACAGCGGCTATGCGGTCCGGATATATTCATGATAATGGTATAACCCGTTTATATAAAAACACAACTGTTGTTACATTGGAAGAAAAAGGACGAACGCGCTCTGAGAAAGACCAAATTCATTTTCGAAAAACATCATGGGGAATGTCAAAGTCTCAAGTCATGGCTTCCGAAGGCCGGGGCGGTGAATTCTCGGAGAAAAACGGATTTTCTGTTCTGCACTACCAGGAGAATTTATTATCGCAAGCATGTGAATTGAATTATATCTTTTGCCATAACCGCTTGACCGGAGCGAAATATCGGTTCGAAGCTCCGCAGGCAGACCAGGACAGTCTGGAAACAAGTTATCAACAGATTCGGCATGTCATCGCCGGCCAATACGGGCCGCCGGAAGAAAAAAATTCAAACGGAATGGCGGGGAATGTTTCCCTGTTGCCGGTTGGCCGGGAAAAACCGCAATCCGAGGATGTCCTGCAGCACGCTTTTTGGACAACGCCGGCAACTGAAATTAAGCTGCTGTTTTATAAATCCGGCCGGCATATCATTTTGGATGTAGAGTATCTTGGAGTTGAGTATAAAGAATTTGCCCAACCGAGAAAAGTACACGCCGGCACAAAAAACGACACGGCAGGGGCCGGCTTGAGGAGCGAAGCCTCCCTGTCATTCTGAGGCGCGAAGCGACGTAAGGATCTTTGACTGTTTCGCATGAGAAATCGGAACCATCTCATCTTTTGAAGCCTGTCCCGTAATCCCCGGAGTGAAGCAAGACATGAAATGTTGATTCAGATGCTGGAACTTCTTCATCAATTAGTCGTATAATATTCATAAGCCATAAATCAATTTGGAGGCGAGTATGCATAAGATACGCATCGCGGTTTTGTCGAGTGTGATGTTGATTTTGAGCGGATGTGTCATGGCTGTGGTTGAGCGCGATCAATATCCCGGGGTAGAGGAGTTTCAGGAGACGATTCCTTTTGAACCGGATGGAGACATAACTCTAATCAATTTTGACGGCAATATTGAGATTACCGGATGGGAACAGAGAGAGGTGGAAATTTATGCTGAAATTCATCCGGATATACCCCGCCGGGGACGTATTGAATTTATGTGGAAGAATAGACGGATTCCGCAGGTAAATGTGGAAGATTTTGACGGTGCTGTTAAAATCAGCACCAGGGCTCCATCCGAGACGGGGGCTTTGGTCGATTATTTCCTGAAGGTTCCCCGTTCCATTCAGTTGGAAGACATCATTGCGCGGGAAGGAAGGATATTTATTTCTGGTGTTTATGGCTCTATCAGAGCAGAAATAGCCAGTGGGGAGATTGAAGTCGAAAATTTTTCCGGTTCTTTATCGGCATTGGTGACTCGGGGTTCCATATCTGCCGGACTTTATGATCTAAGAAAAGAAGATGATATTATCCTGAATTGCCGGGAAGGTGATATCACCTTATATCTGCAGGAAGGCGTTCCTGTTACCATTCATGCTGAAGCCCCAAAGGGGGAGATTATGGATGAATTTCAATTGAGCAGAGAAGAAGAAGGCCTCATCAATACTCAAATTGGAGAAGGCGGCGCGGCCATTCGCATGACCGCCTTAAATGGAGATATTCATATCAACAAAATTGCTTTAGGCCGATAGAGCCGGATTTTAAGGGAGGACAATATGGAAGAAAAGCAAAAGGTTATTTTTTCTGTTATCGCTTTTGCCGCTCTTATTGTGATTGCTGTTGGAATATATTTTCTTTTAATCCGGGACAAAGTTCCGGAAAAAGTTGAAGAAGAGATTGTCACCCAGGAATTGGAACCGGAAGTTCAAACCAAACCGGAAGAAGTAACAAAACCAGGTTTAGAACCTTTATACGTAACTCTGGAAGAAAGCGATCCCTTAGTCAGGGAAAAAGCGTCCGGCATATCCGATAAAAGTCCTTTTGAGGATTGGTTGAAGACCGAAAATATCATCAGAAAATTCGTTGCGGCTGTGGATAATATTGCGCACGGCTTAAGCCCCCGGGCTCAAATGGATTTTTTTAATTTAGGAGAAGAGTTCAAGGTGCTGGAAACCGAGGAGGGGTGGATTGTGGATCCTGAGAGTTACCGGCGATATGACCCGGTTGTGCAGGTATTCATATCCCTGGATATTGCCGAAAGTGTGAAATTATACTATCAATTCCAACCTGCAATTCAATCCGCGTATGAAAAGCTGGGTTACCCCGAACAGGACTTTACTAATACTTTGGACCGGGCCGTAAAAGAGCTGATGGCGGTACCTGTGGTTACAGAGCCGATTCAATTGGAGCAAAAGACCATGTCGTATGTGATGACTGATCCCGAACTTGAGAATCTGAGTGCGGCTAGAAAGCATTTGCTTCGCATGGGGCCGGAAAATGTCCGCAAAGTGCAGGCAAAATTGAATGAATTTCAGCAAGCACTCCATAATCCGGAAGAGATTTTTGATTTGGAGATAACTCAGTAAAAAGTTACGACTCACGTTTCACTGTTCTTGATTGGGTTTCCATTTAAAAGGAGTGTCGAGCTCAAAATCAGGCAGCAAGCCGTTCGCTTCGAATGAATCGGGCTGGAGAAAAAGATTATCAAATCCTAAATCCACGGCTTTGTCCACTACCCGCCGGTATTCATCCCGGGTGAGACGTCTCTGCATATCCGGAGGGGCTTGAAAGCAGGCGCGGTATTGGCTCATCAAGCTGATTCCAATAGAGGTGGAAATATGCCGGCGGGTCCATTCCAGGATACGGATGGAGTCATCCGATTGTCCGGGAAGAACTAAGTGTCGAACGATACATCCTTTAAGGGCGGTCTCTTGATTATTCAGGGCAAGGATCGGCTGCTGGCAATACATCTCTTGAATGGATTCCGCGGCTCGGATAAAATAATCCGGAGCTTGAGAGAGGCGGCCGGCAAGTTTTCGCGAATAGTATTTAAAATCAGGAAGATAAATATCCACGATACCATCAAGAAGCCGGATCATATCAGCTTTCTCATACCCATGTGTATTATAAACTAAGGGAATGTAAAGCCCATGTTTATAAGCATAGAGAAGCCCCCGCAGTACCACCGGCAGTACATGGGCTGAAGACACCAGGTTGATATTTAAGGCGCCTTGTTTTTGCAGATCAAGAAATTTCTCTCCCAATTCTTCTGAAAACAAATGTATTCCTATTTTTGTATGGCTGATTTGATAATTTTGGCAAGTAATGCATTGCAAATTACAGCCGCTGAAGAAAATTGTACCCGAGCCGGGGGCGTCATTTTCATTGGGAGTCTTGGACGCGCAATCCTGACAGCCGCTGAGAACCGGCTCTTCACCGAAGTGACACAATGAGTGGGAGAGCCTGGCTTTTTGGATAGGAGCCAGGCAGAATCCAAATTCTCCTGCCCAGCGGTCAACACCGCATTCCCGCGGACATAAACGGCATTCGGTTTCATGAACAGCCAATGCCTCCAAGGCTTTTTGTATCCGGAAGATTTTTTGTTGTTGCTTTTGGATCATATGCATTTCAATTCATTTCTCACTTTTCACTTTTTACTCATGCGAGGCAGAATGAGATACTTCGTCGCCGCGTTCATTATGACCATGCGTCATTTATTGGAAAAAGGCGGGCTAAAAAACATA
>CAYRTV010000201.1:0-5488 GCA_964427225.1 uncultured Eubacteriales bacterium | reverse complement strand
GCCTTAGAGGTCGCCAAAGACTTTTATGAAAAGGTTTAATGTCTTTAGAATCATGATTCGTCCGGACGAAGCAGCTTAGGATCCTTCAGGCGCCATGCGCCCTCAGGATGACAATTATAAATACAGGAGGCTCACATATGAAACCCAAAAGATTTACTGTTGTTTCAATCATAATCATTTGCGGCTTGATGGCCGCCGGACTGACTTCATCACCCTTTCAGCCGGCGCAGGCCCAGGACAATGTCCTCGAGCGGCTCGAAAAAATCGCCGTCATGGAGCAAAAAGTCATGATGCCGATGCGCGACGGCGTGCGGCTGTCTACGGATATCTACCGGCCGAAAACAGACGAACCGGTCCCGGTCATCCTGTCCAAAACCCCTTACAACTTCAACCCCTGGGGTGACGGTGAGCTCAATATCCGCTCCTACGGACGTGCGCTCGAATACGTCAGCCGCGGCTACGCCTATGCGGTACAAAACGAGCGCGGGCGGTATTTTTCGGAAGGCCAATGGCGTATTCTGGGAGCCCCTACAACCGACGGCTACGACGCCATCGAGTGGCTGGCCGAACAGCCCTGGTCCAACGGCAAGGTGGGCCTTATCGGATGCTCTTCCTCGGCCGAATGGCAGATGGCGGTGGCGGCCCTTGACCCGCCCGGGCTGGCGGCGATTGTGCCCATGGGATTCGGCGCCGGCATCGGCAAGGTAGGCGAATATTATGAGCAGGGCAATTTCTACCGGGGCGGTGTCCATCAGATGCTCATGACCGCCTGGATGTATGATTATGGTTTTATTCAAGCTGCAGCCCACCGGCCGGTCTTTCCTTCCGACATGACCCGGGAAGAGCGGGTCAAGGTGTCGAAATATTACGATCTGGCCGCAGAAATCCCGGAAGTGGAATGGTCAGACGCGCTCTGGCATCTGCCGCTGACGGATATTGTGAAAAAGCAAGGCGGTCCGGACAGCATCTATGATGATATGATCAGGCGCAAGCCCAATGACCCGGACTGGTATACCGGCGGTCTGTTCCATGAAGACATGTCGCCCGGTTTCGGAGCTCCGGCCTTATGGTTTATCTCCTGGTATGATATTTCAATAAGCCCCAACCTGGCCCTGGTCAATCATGTCAGCGCCCATGCCGAAGACACGGAGGTGGCGAATAATCAGTTTACGGTCATTTCTCCGGCCCTGCACTGCGGCTTCAGCCGGGGCGGCAAAGATATCATGGTCGGTGAACGGCTTATGAAGGATGCCGGATTTCCCACCAATACGCTTGTCAACAGATGGTTCGACTTCTGGCTCAAGGGAAAAGATAATGACGTCGCCGAAGAAACACCCAAAGTCCAGTACTTCACCATGGGCATTAATGAGTGGCGGTCATCAACCACATGGCCTCCGGAAAACGCCGAGACGGTCACCTTCTATCTCGACAGCGAAGGGGAAGCTAACAGTGTATTCGGAGACGGGCGCCTGACCGTGGATAAGCCGGGAGCAGATGACCACCCGGATGCCTTTACCTATGATCCCCATTATCCCGTGCCCATGAACGGCGGCGGCTTCTGCTGTCTGGGCAGTAAGTATGAAGCCGGCGCTTTTGATCAGCGCCAGGTCGAAGCTCGTGATGATGTCCTGGTTTACTCGACCGAACCGCTCAAAGAAGGGATTGAGATTACCGGCCCGGTAGAGATCACACTGTATGTGTCATCGGATGCGAAAGACACGGATTTTACCGTCAAGCTGGTGGATGTGTATCCGGACGGTACCGCCTACAATATCTGCGACACCATTCAGCGCGTCCGCTACCGCGAAGGCTATGACAAAGAGGTCTTTATGGATGAAGGTGTGGTTTACAAGGTCCCGGTCAGCACCATGAACACCAGCAATTATTTCGCTCCCGGCCACCAAATCCGTATCGAAGTCTCAAGCAGCAATTTCCCCCGCTACGCCCGCAATCTCAACACCGGCGGCGACAACACTACGGAAACGCATGCCGTCAAAGCCCATAACAAAGTGCATCATTCCAGCACCTACCCCTCGCAGATCCGGGTATCGGTCGTGAAATAAATCCAACCCGCGATCGGCCGTGGTCTGGCCGCTAGATTTCGTCTAGAATAAACGGGTTAGCTTTAATAAAGGCCGAAATACAGCCCTTAAATCGCTTTTTCGGGCGTCAAACGGGCTTTTTACGCAAAAAAAATACGTCCATGATAAAATGGTCAAAAATCACCCGGGTCTTAAGAGGCAATGAAAGCAATTTAGGAAGGAGTCAATAGGAATGAGTAAGAAAGTTCTGGTCACTTACGCATCCAAACACGGATCGACAGCGGAAATAGCGGAAAAAATCGGATCTGTGCTCAAAGAAAAGGGATTGGAAACCGATATCCTGCCCGCCAAGGATGTTTCCGATCCGGCGTCTTATTCGGCGGTTGTTCTGGGCAGCGCAGTCTATGTCGGCGGGTGGCGCAAAGACGCTGCTAAATTTTTAAAGGCCAATGAGAATATTCTTAAGGAAAAGCCGGTTTGGATTTTTTCCAGCGGCCCGACCGGCGAGGGTGATGCTGTGGAATTGATGCAGGGATGGGATTTTCCAAAAAAACTGCTGCCGGTGATCGACAGAATCAATCCAAAAGGACGAGCTGTTTTCCATGGAGACTTGAATCCGGAAAAACTCAGTTCCATGGAAAAATGGATGATCAAAAAAGTCAAAGCGCCGATCGGGGACTTCCGCGATTGGAATGCCGTAGCCGCATGGGCGTCCGACATCGCAGCTGCGCTTAAATAGCACAAACTCACTTCATAAAAAATTCCTAGTAAAGTTCAATCTGTATATTTACTTACCCTATATATTTAATGTATAATATCATAGACGGAATCGGGATAATGAAAAATAAACGGAAAGACTTTGTAGCTTTGGCGTTTCTGACATCGGTCTTCTTTTTTTTTAGTTGTACCGGGCCTGGTTTATGCCGGCTTCCTGGCCAATCATCAGATCCGCCGGTTCAAGCCCGCATGCTTGTATTTGATTCCGATTTTACATCATCCATAAAAGCGGGCATTTACTTTGACATCAAACCGGATTGGCACCTTTACTGGATCAATCCCGGTGATTCAGGCATGCCGCCGGAAATCACATGGGATCTCCCGGACGGTTTCAAGGCGGGAGAAATAATCTATCCCGTCCCGCAAAAATTTTCCAGCTCCGGGCAAGTGACCTACGGATTCAAAAAAGAGCTGCTTCTTCTTTGTGAAATAGAAACCTTTGAGGGCTTTCATCCTGCAGAGCCAAAGCCATTTTTTCTCAAGGCACATATCGGCTGGATGGCCTGCCGGGAAAGCTGCACCTTGGACAGTGCGGATGTTTCCCTGGCTATTTCAGAAATATGCCCAGATGATATTGAAGCGGCAAATGCCATTAAACAGAAAAATGCATTAGCCTACCCTCAGTCTGCCAACAAATTGGACCTATCTATTCATGCTATCAGGCTTCAGAATGCCGGACATGATCTGATTGTAGAGATTTCACTGAAAGGAAATGCTGTATCCCAAATTAAGAATTTCTATCCCTATCCTGTGGATGATTTTGTTCTTAAGCAAAACAAAACCGGTTTTGCAGATGGAAAAATCCATCTTGAGCTTACGCCATCCGGCAAAACCGCGGCGCTTTCAAAAATAAAAGGCCTGTTGATTACAGGCTCGTCAGGCTATGAAATTTCGATACCGATGTCGAAAAAAATCAATAAAGGAGATTGACTATGTTTCACATTAAATTACAATGGATGTTGATTGGGCTGGCGGTTATCAGCTTAACAGGTTTTATGCCGGCTTCCGCCGCTCAAGATGCTGAAGAACCCGCAATAGGCGACACAGCCCCGGATTTTACCCTTGATTGCTGGGGAGGAAACCCCCATTCGCTTTCCGATTACGAAGGAAAGATTGTCGTGCTGGAATGGACAAACCCCAACTGCCCTTATGTACAGAGAGTGTATAAGGACGGGCCGGCCCCCGAAATTCAGGAAAAATTCACGGAAAAGGGTGTTGTTTGGATGGCTGTCAATTCCACCAATCCGGAGCACAGTAATTATGAAACACCGGAAAAATTACGCGAGATTTATGGTGATTGGAATGACGCCCTCACGCATTTTCTCATGGATCCGGAAGGCAAAGTGGGAAAGATGTATGGAGCTAAAACCACGCCTCATATAATCATCATCGGCGCCGACGGCAAACTGGCTTATAACGGCGGATTGGATGACGACCCACGCGGACAAAAAACAAAAGCTGAACGGATAAATTATGTTGAGCTCGCCTTGAATGCTCTCCTAAATGGAGAAGAGATCGAAACCGCTGTCACTAAACCTTACGGATGCTCCGTTAAGTATTAAACGCTCTCTTCGGCGAAACAAAACCAGCACCTTGCGGTCGGCTTCGCAGGCCTCAGAAGGACCCTGCCGGGACATTTTCTGACCCCATTGGCTGGTTTGCCCCGTGACCCGATAATCTCATAATCTGCTTATTGTTTTTCTTGGTCATGTATAAGTGCATTCCAGCCTGGATTATTCACAGTACGGGATTGCCGCAGAGGACAAAAATTCTTTGATTTAATGTCGTCCCAAGGGATTATCACAATTCTTCGGGTGTTTCATAAGAAAATCTGATATAACAAAGAGCGGTCATATGAAAAACACAACCATGCGGATCATCGCCGTCATCTGCCTGGGCATCTTTGTCTACATCATTATCCGTGAGGGCCCGCAAAAAATTTGGATCCTGCTTAAAGGCATCGCTTGGTATAACTGGGTTCTGTTGTTTTTTCTGCGATTTTTATATTTAAATCTGCGGACTATGAACTGGGGTTTGATATACCGCAGATACGGCATCAGGACACCTTACTGGACCTTGTTCAAGGCCAGATTGATCGGCTATGCTGTCGGCTTTTTCTCTCCTCAGCCAAAAGTTGGAGCTGAAGCAGTCCGTGCTCTGATTTTGGAGAATACAAGCCGCCGCAAAGCTTTTGCTTCTGTTGTCGTGGATAAAACCACAGAACTTCTGGCCACCATTGGACTCATCGTCATCGGAGTGATTACAGCTATTTTTGTTTTTGAAATGCCCACTGGACTAAAGCTGACGTTTTTAGCTGTTGCTGCTTTTCTTGCGGTGTTCGTTGCCTTCTTATACCGGCAGCAGCGGAAAGGGTTTTTTATCTGGCTGCTGGATCTGATGAAAAAATTCAAGATCCGGCCTAAAAAAATGGAAAATGACAGGGTGAAAATTCAGGAATCAGATGTATTGATCTCCGATTTTTACCGGATCCATAAAAAGATATTTACCTAACCTGAATTATTCATAAAAAAATTGCGATGTTTTTGCAATTTCTTTTTTATCAGCGATTAACATGATTTTTATTGAAAGTTCAAATGGAAAGTTTTTCATTTGAACTTTTATATTATAATCGCCATTTTTTTACCCTTCAAGCGGGCCGAATCTCACCG
>CAYRTV010000200.1:0-5517 GCA_964427225.1 uncultured Eubacteriales bacterium | reverse complement strand
GAATTCACAACGTTTAAAAATCAAATGACGGCCCTTGCAGAGGGCAAATCTTTCTTTGAAGAAGAAACATCAGGAAAATCCTTATCAGGGAAAACTGTTCATTACATCATTCGCACCGCCATACCCGGGGGGACACAATACGAAAATGTTTTAGTGAATGAAACCGATATCACCCGGCGCAAACAGATGGAAACAGCGTTGGAAGAAGCAAATAAAAAACTTCAGGTGCAGGCTAGAACGGACAGCTTAACCGGGCTTTTAAATCATGGTTCTTTCATGCAGAGACTTAGGGAAGAATTAAGCCGGGAAGTTCGTGAACACAATCCGGTATCTTTGATTATGGCTGATATTGACTTTTTCAAACAGGTCAATGATAAATACGGGCATCCTGCCGGTGATAAAATACTTTCCGACACCGCCCGGGCCATTCAATCCGCCTGCCGGAATTATGATATTGTCGGCCGTTATGGCGGAGAAGAATTCGCCGCCGTTCTTCCGAACACCACCTCTAAGAAAGCAGCTGCAATCGCAGAAAGGATAAGAAAAACTGTTGCCGAAAAATCCCATTCCTGGGACGGAGACGACATTCGAATCTCAATCAGCCTGGGAGCCGCATCCTCAGTTGCCGTTTCCGGCATGAAAATGGAATCCCTGCTGGAGAAAGCAGATCAGGCTCTCTTGGAAGCCAAAAAGAAAGGGCGCAATCAAGTGGTGGTTTGGTCCGGGAACGCTGCATAATCACCCTGGATTATTCGCGAACCAACCAGCATGACATCCTGAGGCCTGCAGAATCTTTCCCGATTGGAACGTTAAAGTTTACAAAACCGGTTTCTCTTTTTATAATAGCGGTCTTAAATTCAGGCTTTTTCAAGCCGGGAAAGGAAACATTGTGAAATCCAAACACATTTTGACCACGCTCTTTATCCTGCTGATGATTTTCCTGCCGCTGTCCGAATCGGCATCTGCCGTTCCGGAAAAAAGCGAAAACGTTAAATCAGGAGGCTATGTTCTCCATGCCAAAAAAATTTCCGCCGCTCCGGTCATCGACGGCTATCTTGAACCCGAAGTCTGGGAAACGGTTCATCCCGCAACAAATTTCATTCAGCGGCAGCCGGATGAAGGACAGCCGGCGACCGAAAAAACCGAAGTCCGGGTTATATATGATGAAAAGAACATTTATGTCGGAGCCATGTGCTACGATTCCGAACCGGATAAGATCATTGCTAATGAAAAGCGTCGTGACAGCGATAAAATGACGCAAAATGACCATTTTGAAGTCATGCTGGATACCTTTCATGACCGGCGGAATGGATATCTTTTTATCATCAACCCCCTGGGTGCTAAACTGGATCTTCAAATCCGCAAGGAAGGCAAAAGAGAAGGCCGGTTCCGCCACAACAATCCCAATTTAAACCGGGACTGGAATGCGGTTTGGGAAGTCAAAACCGCGATTTTAGATAACGGCTGGTCGGCGGAAATCAAGATTCCGCTTTACAATCTCCGGTATAACGGTAATGATGGCGGAATCTGGGGCGTCAATTTTCTGCGCAATGTGCGCCGCAAAAATGAAGCATCGACTTGGGTGCCGCTGGCGCGGAATTTCAAGCTGACCAAGGTCTCCATAGCGGGAGAATTGCAAGGACTGGGGAAACTCTCAAAAGGTCTCAATCTTCAAGTCAAACCCTATGCACTCGCCAATCATCTCTCTCAGCAGAACGCTGAAGGCAGCCTTTCGCACGATCCTAATCTGGACGCCGGCATTGATCTCAAATACGGATTAACATCCAGCTTGACCCTCGAACTAACCGGCAATACGGATTTTTCTCAAGTCGAAGCGGATGACCAGCAGATCAACCTGACGCGCTTTGATCTCTATTTTCCGGAGAAAAGAGAATTTTTCCTGGAAAACGCCGCGCTTTTCAGCGTGGGCAGCTCCGAGGACGCCATGCTTTTTTTCAGCCGCCGCATCGGTATTTCCGATGCCGGCGATGTCATTCCTCTGTTCGGAGGGGCAAAAATCGCAGGGAAACTGGGAAAATTCAACGTGGGGATGCTGAACCTGCAAGCTCAGTCCAAAGGGACGATTCCATCTAATAATTTCTCCGTCGTCCGGGTCAGCCGCGATGTGCTGAAAAAATCAGCCGTAGGAATATTACTGACCAACCGCCAATCCACCATCGCCGGGGATTATAACCGGGCGTTTGCACTGGACGGCGATTTTCTATTCGGAGATAATCTGTCCGTCAGCAGTTATTACGCTCAAACACTTACGCCATATCTAAAAGGAAAAAACGCAGCCGGCAAATTAAGCGCTAAATGGGTCAGTGATTTCTGGGAAATCCGGGGCCATTATCTTGATATTCAGGGAAACTTCAACGCTGAGATGGGATTCGTCAAGCGCACGGATATCCGGGCCGGTGAATTCTACTTAGGCTATACTCCGGAACCCGATATTCCCATGGTCAGACAGCTGAATCCGCATGTTATGGTTTCTTACACAACAGACCACCAGGGATTTCGGTTAGAGCGGCAATTTCACGCTGACATGGTTGTCAATTATATCGGAGGCGGCCGGACCGGTCTGCAATGGAATGATAATTTCGATTATGTGGATATCCCCTTTCCCATTCAGAAAGACATTACTATCCCGGTCGGGCCTTATTCCATCCGCTATTGGGAACTGAATCACAGCACCGACAAAAGCAGGAATATATACGGCGAAGCAAAGCTTCGGGATGGAACATTTTACGGGGGAGAAAGCCTAATTGTAAACGGAAAACTAGGCCTTCGTCCTGTCCCTAATTTCTGGCTGGAATGCAACCTGGTCTACAATGACATCGATCTTCCTCAAGGTGATTTCATCAACCATCTGGTGCAGGGCCGCATGATCTACAGTTACTCCAAGAAGCTGTCACTCATGGGGCTGGTGCAGTGGAACAGCGATATAGATGAAGTCAATTCCAATTTCAGGCTGCATTATATTTACCGTCCGGGAAGCGATATCTATCTCGTCTATAATGAACGCCGGATGGTTGAAGGCGTTCCCATCGGCATTCAAGACCGGACCATCGCTTTGAAATTCAACTGTCTGTTTAATTTTTGAGCGTACGGTGCACCCTAAAATTCTCGTCGCTTTACTCCGGGCATGACATGTTATGTTTCCTATACCTAAGGACGGCAGCGACAAACGTGTGGTTCTGTAATGCTTTGGCGGGTTTTTACTCTTTAAGGATTATCCTGGCGTCAACAATGGCACAGCCTTTGCCTTCCGGGTAGACAAACAAAGGATTGATGTCCAGCTCGCGGATGGCATCAAAATCCACCGCCAGTTGGGATAATCGCTTTAGACAGTCCTCGATAGCGGGGATATCATAGACTGGACCGCCCCGGTAACCGTCCAGAATTTTATATGTCCGGGTAGTGGTGATCATGCGCCGGGCCGACAACTCGGTTACAGGCGCCAGGCGGAACGTCACATCCTCCAGGACCTCGACATAAATACCGCCAAGGCCGAACATCAGGATGGGTCCGAACTGCGGGTCATTACTTACTCCCAGTATCACCTCTTGACCCTTGCCTGCCATTTCCTCCACCAGGATTCCCTTGATTCTTGTTTCCGGATTTCGGTTGAGAACGGACTGCCGGATTTCCTGAAAAGCCGCCCGGACTTCCACTTCGCTCTTCAATCCGACCCGGACACCGCCGAAATCGAACTTATGAATCACATCCGGAGACGTGATTTTCATCACCACCGGATAACCAATTTCATCTGCGGCCGCAGCAGCTTCATCCGGTGAAGATGTTAATTTTGACCGAACCACGGGAAACCCATAAGCTTCCATGACCTCATAGGCTTCCGGTTCCATCAGAAAAGTGCGTCCGTTCCGCCGGACTTGCTCCATGGCCTTCCTTGCGCGCGTTTTATCCACTTTGTAGTTTTTGACTTCCGTAGCCGGTTTTTTCATCCACCAGGTAAAACGCGTTAATTCGGCCAGGGCCCGGGCCGCCGATTCAGGAAAGCGATACGTGGGGATATTGTTTTCCTCGAGGATCTCAATGCCGGCGGACACATCATACACGCCGAGAAAACAGCACAAGACCGGTTTGTGGTGAGCTTTGGCCTGGCGGACAATCGCATGGGCGATTCTTTCAACATGTGTGAAGGCAGTCGGCGTCAGAATAACGATGGCGGAATGAACCTGATTGTCTGACAGAAGAATATCCAATCCCCCTTCATATTGTTTTTCCTGGGCTTCCGCTATCAAGTCCAGCGGATTATTGGGGCTTACACCCGATGGAAGAAAGTCCCGAAGCGCTTTTTGGGTCTTATCCGCAAAGGAATCGACCTTGATGCCATGCTGAATGCAAGTATCGGTGGCCAAAATCCCCGGCCCGCCTGAGTTGGTGATAATGGCGGCATGGTTCCCTTTCGGGAGAGGCTGGCTGGAAAAAGCTTTAACATAGTCAAAAACCTCTTCCAGCGTCTCTCCCCGCATCACCCCGCTTTGCTCAAAGATGGCGTCATATACGCGGTCAGATCCGGCCAGCGAACCTGTATGGGAGGATACCGCCTTGGCTCCGGTAACCGTCCGGCCGGCTTTAAGCGCCAGCACCGGCTTGGGATTTTCAGGATGGTCGGTGATTTCCTGGGCGATCCGCATAAATTCACGGCCGTCCGCCAGGTCTTCCAGATACATGAGAATCACATCCGTTTTGGTGTCATCTTTTAGATAACGCAGCAGGTCATTCTCGTTTACACCCGCCTTGTTCCCCATGCTGATAAACTTGGAAAAACCGATGTTGGCTTCCCGGGCATAATCAAGCACCGCCACGCATAACGCTCCGCTCTGCGATAGAAACGCGATATTGCCTGCCTCGGGCATGGAGGTGCCGAAGGTGGCGTTCATTGAAGTTTCTTTTGCCGTATTGATCACACCCAAACAATTGGGGCCAATATGGGCGATGCTGTGCTTACGGATCACTTCCTGGACCTCTTTTTCCCGGACCGCCCCTTTTTTCCCGGTTTCTTTAAATCCTGCGGATATGGTCACCGCAGCCTTAATCCCTTTTTTACCGCAGTCATCCAATACCTGAGCGACATACGGAGCCGGCACGATCACCACCGCCAAATCCACCGGGTCAGGGATATCCAAGACACTGGGATACGTTTTGAATCCCAGAATCCCGCCGGCTTTAGGATTGACCGGATAGACAATGCCTTGAAAACGGCTGTCAATGATATTGGCCAGCAGGGAATGGCCGACGCTCCCGGGCTGGCGGGAAGCCCCGATTACAGCCACACTTTTGGGATGGAAAATAGAATCCAGTCTTTTCATGATCACGTCCTTATTTTTATTGAAATGGAACAGTTTTCCAGGCTGCCTGGATTCTGTCCGTTTTCTTTATTGTAATCCGCCGGCTGCAAAAACTCAATTGAGGGTCGCCTTTAATGCGTGTGTCATTCGGGATATAATAATATTAAAGGGTTAGCTGTTTTCCCCAATATTGCTCACTCAC
>CAYRTV010000199.1:0-5539 GCA_964427225.1 uncultured Eubacteriales bacterium | reverse complement strand
TGCGGCGTCTGTGAAACACTTCAAAAAAAGCCGTATTGAGAACAAACCCCAGGGGGGTAAAAAGGTGAGTCATTGGAAGATTCAGGGCCGGATTAAAGCATTACAGCGGAATATTATATGAATATTGCTTTACTGTTTAACGACAAAGAATTCAAATTAAAGGTACAGCAGCAAGAAGATGATCATATCCGGGTCTGGCTGGATAACAAGACCTATGATGTTTCTCTGCATTTTTTATCCGAAGATGAATTTATCCTAAAATTGGACGGCCGGGTCTATGATGTGATTGTTCATTCAAATTCCCAGCATTATCAAGTCTGCATGAATGGAAAGTGTATTCCTGTCGGCAAACGAACCGCATTGCAGCTGTTGGGGAAAGCCGGAAGCGGCCCTCGTCGTCAGGATGTGAAAACCTCCATGCCGGGCCGGATAGTGGATGTTTTGGCTGAAGAAGGGGATAAAGTCAAAAAGAATCAGGCCGTTGTCATTCTCGAGGCCATGAAAATGCAGAACGAGATCAAAGCCCCCCAGGATGGAACCATCCTGCGTCTGGGGCCGAAACCCGGCGATCCCGTCGAAGCCGGAGCTCTTTTGTTTACTGTTGAGTAAAAGAGATTTTTATACCCTCTTTCAGCGGGCAAGTGTTCTGCAGAATCAAAGCCCGCACCAGTTTCATTCATTTATATTTTAAGACAAAAATGCTATAGTGTATCATCAAACTTGTTTAAATATATGAGTTTGGGGCAGGCCGGCATTAGAGGCCGGAAGGTATGAAAATATCATCAAAAATTAAACGGCTGATCATTATTGCTTTTGTTTTGGCAATTGTTGCCGCGGGAGCCATAGTGATTAAAAATATTATTCTGGGAGAGGTGCGGGAACAAATCCGTGCTCAATTAGGATACAGCCGCATGTATTTGAGCGCTTTTCCTCCGGCCCTTATCATCGAGGATGCCCGTTCGGTTTCAACCAATCCTTTTTATTTTGCGAGAAAAATCACGGTAAAGATTTCCGCCGCCGCGCTTCTGTCCCAAAACAAACCGTTTAATATCATTGTCGAAGATCCTGTGGTTCGTTTTTACCCTCCTCCGGAAGCAGAAAAGTCCGCCGGCAAGGGGAGGATGGGTTTTACACTCCCTTTTATAATTGAACGCGGATTGATCCGGAACGGCCAATTTTATTATTTAGGAGATTGGCTGCGTTTCAGTTCCCGCCGGGTCAATGCATTGTTTTCCCAAAAGAATGACCGGTTTTCTTTATATGCCGAAATAGAGGAGAGCACTCTGCAGGCCGGAGACGAAGAGATCCAGGGCAAGATGACATTGGCTTTCAAGGGCCAAGGGAATCAAATTGATATTGAAAAACTCAGGATCTCCGGCCCGGAGGGGGTTGTAAAGACTTCCGGCAAGGTGACCGATTTAACTGAACCCAGTTTTGCCTTGGAGGGCTCGTACACAATGCACGCCGGACTTCCTGCGAAATTGCTGAACCTCCCCTTTAAGTGGGAGGGAGATATCCAGGGGAAAGGACAGTTAATCAGGAAGCAGGGGAAAATCACATTCTCCGGCGAGCTGGATGCCGATGAGTTAGTGCTCAATGATGTTGTTGTCGGTAAAGCCGGGGGCCGCATCAATTTTCAGGAGGATGGGAAAAGTTCGGTGGAAGTGGATATTTTTTCGGGCCGTTACCCGGGAAGCGTCAATATTGATTTTGATGAACGCCGGGTCAGAGGGATTTTAAGCGGAGTGACCCTGCAGCCGCTGGCCAATGAACTTGACCTTCCCTGGCCGGTTTATTCACCTGCCTGGGGGCAGTTTTTGCTTATGGACAACCGCTTGACAGCGGATGCCCGTTTTCGTGATGAAGAAGAAACTCCAAGGCGTGATCTTTTTCCCCTTAGCGGAGAGGTTCATGTAGAATGGGATAGAGAAAATTACATTGAGTTTGCTTCTGATGAGTTAATTACAAGTTTTGCTGAATTGGAGCTGCAAGGGAGCCTCCGGATTGACCAGAATTTAGATCTCACACTGATGGGGGAGGTGGACAATGTTGTTCAAGCCCGGCGGTTTACGGAACTGATATTGGAAAAGGATTTTGATTTTCCAGAAATCCGGGGCCGCGGCTCAACCCGGATACACATCTTCGGCGATCCGGACGCTCCTCGCCTGGATGCTGAATTCACTATGTCTCCCGGAGGATTTGATCAATTCAATGCGGCGTTCGTTGAGGGAGAAGCGGAATTGATTGAAAATGATTTTTTCGGCCGCTTTGAAATTGAAGATCCGGCTTACCGGGGCCGGGTGGCGTTATTCACAAATCTGTCAGAATCCAGAGTGAATGTCAGGTTGGACCAGGGCCGGGTGGAGACCATTCTGCCCGCTTTGGATATCCCTGCTCCTTTGATGGGAGAAGCCTCCGGCCGTTTTGAATATGTGCAGAAGGCGGATGAAATATATGAATTTCAGGGTATATATTCCGGCGAGCATATTCGATTGTCCGGCCTGGATCTATATTCGCTTTCAGGAGAATTAAGCGGAGATCAGGAATCGCTTGACTTCACCGAAGTAACGTTTCGTTACTGGGACGGAGAGGTCGCGGGCAATGCATTTATCCATATTCCGCAAAAAAGATTCGATATCACATTAAAAGGCGAACAATTGGATTTTTCGTTTTTATCCGAATCCACCCAGGGCTTGATGGATTTTCAACTGCAGGGAAAGGGGATATTAGGGGAAAACAAAGTGACGGGTTCTTATCAAATCAATGAACTCCTGATGCCGCCATTTCAAGCCACTCAATCCCAAGGTGATCTTGAAATTGAATATGCTGAAGAACGAATAAGAATCGGGGTCAACGGGAAATTTTTGCCGGGAAAGAATCCTTTGGAGATTGGTTTGAATATCCCAGTTGACGGTGACACCCTGCAAGGGCAGGCCAAAGGGTATTTTAATAATCTGGATATTCTTCTTCCCTGGAAAGGGGCCGAAGGGAAGTTGAATTATCTGATTGAAGCCAGGGGGAAACAAGCCGCCCCCGAGATTAAAGGTGTCATGGATTTTCAGGGAGAGGTCCTGCCGTTTCCGCGCTTCGCCCATGCCATGCGTGATTATTCCGGTTTGATCTTTTTGGATAATGGGAATCTTTCTCTCCGTTCTTTTCAAGGAGATTTTGGGGGAGGCCAGGTCCAGGCGGACGGCCGCATCCGAATTGACTCATCCGGCGTCCGCAGCATTGATATCCAGGCAGAGGGTACGGAAATGACCCTGTCCCCTCTGGAAAGAAGCCGGGCATTGGTGGACGGCAGCCTGCATCTGATGAAAAATGAAGAACGGTTTGTGCTGAATGGGGAGTTTATCCTTGACCGGCTTCTATGGAGACGGGAACTGAATGAAGAGTTCGTCTTTTCTTCTCTGTCTTATCCGGAAACCGCCCGGAAGCCGGGTTTCTTTGATGATATGACCCTGAATATCCGGCTGAGAGCCGATGACAATGCCTGGTTGGAAAATTCTCTAGGACAAATTCAAGGCAGGATGGATCTGACTTTGGCCGGGAATATTTTTAATCCGGTGGTTTTGGGAGATATCGAAGCCATTGAGGGAACGGTTTTTTTTCAGGACCGGGAGTTTAATGTAATCCAGGGAAGAGTCAGCTTTTTTAATCCTGCCCGGATAGAACCCTATTTAAATTTCAAGGGCGAAACCTACGTCAAAGATTACCATGTGACCTTTGCTTTAGAAGGGCTGCTGGAAAAATTGAATCCGGATTTCAGCTCTTCGCCTCCGCTGCCGCCGGAAGATGTCTTAGCCTTACTGGCTTTGGGAGAAGCATTCCGGCGCACATATCATTATGACAGGAGCATCGGTCAAAGCACGGCTTCGCTGCTGTCATTTCAGTTATCTGAAGAAGCCAAAAAACGGGCTGAACAGCTCTTCAGAATCGACAGGATCAGGATTGATCCCTTTATTATGGGTTCTTCTTCTGAAATGACCGCCCGGCTGACTTTAGGAAAAAAGCTGTCCCGTAATTTTTTTATATTGTATTCGACCAACCTGGCTTCACAGAGGGAGGAAATCACCCGGATCGAATGGGAACTGAGCAATGATTTTTCCGTTGTCGGAACCAGGGATGAGACCGGACGAGTGAGTTTTGATGTTAAGGTACATAAAAGATTTTAGTTCACAGCTGCAGGGTCCCACCGGAATTGTATTAACCGGTTTGATTCTTTATGTTTTTACACCGTCAGTTTCTGCCCAGCCGGCTCTTCAATCGGTTAACAGTGTGGATGTGATTGTGGATGGATTGCCGGCCAGCAGCGATATTCAGGAGCTTGTCACCATCGAGCCTGGAGATGTTTTTTCGCTTAATGAAATCAATAACATTATCAAACAGCTTTACAAAACGGGATTGTTTTCCAATATCAAGGCCGAAAAACAAGGCGGAGAACAAGTGGATTTGACTTTTCGGTTGAGCCGCCGGCTGTATGTCAGGCATATCCAGTTTTCAGGACTGAAGCAAATTTCCAGCTCATGGATGAGGGGGCAATTAACAGCGCTGACCGAAGGCCGGCCTTATTCTGAGGATAAATTTATCAGGGCCGAAAAAGAAGTAAAACGGATTCTTGCCGGACGGGGCCGTTTTGATACGGAAGTTGAAGGAGTGATTGATAAAGATCCTCAGGTTTCTTTTGTAGACATAACATTTCAATTAGGCGATAGCCGGGAGTACCGGGTTGAAGATATTCAATTTACCGGAGATGTGATTCTTTCCAGAGAAAGATTGACCAGAGTCATGAAGACCGCAGTCAGCGAAACTTTTTCTCCCCGGATTCTGGAATCGGATTTAGTCCGGCTGAGGGATTTGTATATCACCCAGGGATATCAAAGGGTGCAGGTTGAAGTCCGGGAAAGAGAGTTAAATCAAGAATCGGGGAAGGTGGTTTTAACTATCGCTGTTGAAGCCCGTGAAAGAATTGAAATTGAAATCACCGGTGCGGATGTTCCGGTTTCCTTAGTCCGCCCGATTTGGGAAGCCGATATTTTCGAGGAATGGGGACTTGAAGAAGGAAAGGCCAAAATCATCACTGAACTCAGAAAAAAGGGATATCTTTTTGCCAATGTCAGTTCTTCCATTGAGAGGGAAAATAATACCATTTTAGTGCAGTACGACGTCACTCCCGGTGAGAGATACAAGGTCGAAGACATTGTTTTTGAAGGGCTCCAGTATTTTTCACCGGAAGAGTTGAAAAATAGACTTGCCATTCAGGAAAATATTCCTTTTTTGACCAACATCGATGGAGCCCGGTTATTTGAATTACCGTATGAGATCGAATCTTTATATGAGACTATAGGTTTTTCCGCGACCAGGATTTCACTTAATTTCAAGCTTCTGGACACCCGGGTAACTCCGGTGTTTTATATCGAGGAAGGGCCTCAGGCTGTTATTGAAAAGATAACCTTTTCCGGTAATGAATTTTTCTCAGCGGATAAGCTGCAGATCGGAAGAGCACACGTCTGAACTCCAGTCACGTGAAACGATCTCG
>CAYRTV010000198.1:0-5544 GCA_964427225.1 uncultured Eubacteriales bacterium | reverse complement strand
GAAGAGTCAAGACATCTCTAAGGTCATCCATGGTGGCGGCAATCAGCAGATTACGGAAATGCTTGATTAATTCTTCATGAAAAAATCTTAAGTCATAGCCGCGGTCCATGATTTTTTCTACAAGAGTAAATATTTTGTCAGGCTGATTCCCTATAATCGCGGTGGAAAACTTATATAAAAATTCCCGGTTGACGGTTCCTAACAGCTCACGCAAATCGTCATCGGGAATCTTTTCCCCGGAAAAGGCCACTGCCTGATCCAGTAAACTCTGGGCATCCCGCAAACTTCCTTCCGCCGCTTCGGCAATCAAATGCAAACCCGGCTCAGAGAGCGAAATCCCTTCTTTTTCTGCAATAAAGGCGAGATGATCAATAATATCTTTGACCGGGATCTTCCGGAATTCGAAATGCTGACAGCGCGATAGAATTGTAGAGGGCACTTTATGAAAATCAGTCGTGGCTAAAATAAAGATAGTGCGCTCCGGCGGCTCTTCCAAAGTTTTCAACAAAGCATTAAAAGCCTGCTCAGTCAGCATATGGACTTCATCGATAATGATAACTTTATAACGGCCCTGCAGGGGCTTGTACCTGACACCATCCCGCAGCTGCCGGACTTCATCGATTCCCCGGTTGGATGCACCGTCGATTTCCAGCACATCCACTGATTGTCCTTCCTGAATTTCACGGCATACATCACAATGATTGCAGGGTACAGGGGTGGGGCCTTCTTTGCAGTTCAAGGCTTTGGCCAGAATTCGGGCGGCCGTGGTTTTCCCCACCCCGCGCATACCTGAGAAGATGTATCCATTGGCAATCCGGTCCAATTCAACTGCATTTTTCAAAGTGCGCACAACTGGTTTCTGTCCAATGACCTCATCAAATGTGGCAGGCCGGTATTTTCTGGCAAATACGATATAGCTCATTTCTGACCGTGCCTTGCACCTGCGGGCTTCACAGTAGATGGATTACCTGGGAATTTAGTTAATCCGTCGAAATCCGGAGATGCAGGTTTGTTTATTTTTAAACCGTATTTTAGCACAAATCCCCTCTAAATCAAAAGGGTATTTCAGCTGAGCCGATGACCGAAGTCCCGCAGGAAATGAGTCTTATTTGGTTACTCTTTCTTTTTCTTTTTGGTCTCGGTTGTTTTCGCTTTTTTTTCCTCAGCTTCCTTCTTTTTTTCGCTTTCAGATTTTTTCACTTTTTGGGTTTCTTCGTTTTGTCTTTTTTTTAATTCCTTTTTCTCAATCTGGTGTTCGGCTTCCAATTTTTCTATTCTTCGTTTGTTTTCCTGCTCAGCCTGTTTATTTTCTTCCGCTTTGCCTTGTTCCGGTTTTTCCAGTTTCTTTCTCAGCTCACTCTCTTCTCGTTCCTGGGTTTTTTCCAACAAGTCCCTTTCCCGTTCCTGCCGCTGTTCCAATTCATCGCTTTCCCGTGTTTTTCGAATCCGGTCCGCATTCACTCTTTCCTGAGCCTCATTTTTTTCAAACACTCTGGATGGACGCGCCCTGCCTTCTCTTTCGACTTCGGGACGGTACATTCTGACTCTATCTCCCTCCAGCCGGGAAGGACGCAAATCATCCATGTCTTCCAGCTGATACTTGGTAACCGGTTCGGCCGATAATCTCCGAATCTCGTCAATATCCACGCCGCGATTGATAATCCGGCCGTCTCTATCGATTATCTCCGTCCGGGTCATTGTGGTCCGAATCAATCTGCGGTTGCGCTCCGGAGGAAGGATATAGCGATACATCCGGTCGGAATAAAAATGTGGTCCATCCACGAACACCCAGTAATAAGAAGGAATATCATAAGATAAACGTTGAATCCCGTATCCGGGCATAAAACGAACCTCCGGCGGAAGCGGAGCCCAGCCGAGATAACGGCCTCCGGTTCTCCATGTCACCCAAGCTGGTCCCCAGGTGGTTCCGACTGTCCAATACCAGCCCAGCTGGTTGTCCCAGCCCCAACGGCCATAGTGAAAGGGAATCCATCCCCAATTATACCGGGATACCCAGGTCCATCCGAAATCCGTCCACACCCAGCGTCCCCGGGTATAAGGCCTCCATCCGTAAGCAACGTCCTGGGGAAGCCAGACATATCCATGCTGAGGAAGATTTACCCAGATTCCATAACGGCCCAAGTAATCATAGAAATAGACTTCACTCACCCTTTCACCCGGAGACCTGCGTCCGTATTCTTCCTCATAAGGGTATGGATAATAGTCTCCGTCTGTCTGGGGCACATAAATAATACATGCGGAAAGCCCCAATGCGATTACAGCTATTAAAAGAATTTTTTTCATGGAATCACTCCAATAGAAAATGTATTTCAATGATAGCTGAAAACAGGTGATTCATCAAACGGAATAAATCCAAGTGAAATATTAATCAAGTTTCTTAAATACTTTTTTTATCCGCTTAAATGCCCAGTCCAAATCTTTCTTTTTTATAATCAATGGAGGGGCAAAACGAATGACATGCTCGTGCGTTTCCTTACAAAGCATGCTTTCATTCATCAGAGCTTCACAGAATCGCCGGGCTCCTCCTGCTTCCGGTTTTAATTCAATGCCCATTAAAAGGCCCTTTCCGCGAATATCTTTAATGTGTCCGCTTTTTAAAGTCTTGAGTTTATTCAAAAAATAATCACCCATTTCTGCAGAGTTTTCCAACATTTTTTCTTCTTCCAAAACCCGAAGTGCTTCCCGGGCAACAGCAGAAGCTAAAGGATTGGCACCGAAGGTTGAACCGTGAGTGCCTGGAGTGAATACCCCCAAAACATCTTTGTCAGAAAGAACCGCAGAGATTGCATAACCGCCGCCGCCTAATGACTTGCCAATAACCATAACATCAGGCCGCACGTTTTCATGCTCACAAGCAAACATTCTGCCTGTGCGCCCCAGTCCGGTTTGTATTTCATCAGCAATAAAAAGAACATTATTTTTTTCGCAAATCTCTTTAGCTTTTTTCAAATAACCCTCAGGAGGGACTATTATCCCAGCTTCAGCTTGAATCGGCTCAACTAGAAATGCCGCTGTGTTGCTGGACATCGCTTTCTCCAGAGCATCTGTATCTCCATAGGGAATCTGAACAAAACCGGGAGTAAATGGACCAAAATCCTTTCGGTATAATTCTTCCGTTGAAAAACTTATGACCGAAATAGTCCGGCCATGGAAATTATTATTACAGGTAATGATTTCTGCTTGATTTTCAGGAATTCCTTTTTTTTGATACCCCCACATCCGGGCGGCCTTTATCGCCGTTTCTACGGCTTCAGCTCCGGAATTCATAGCCAATACCATTTCATAATCGGTTATCTCACAAATCTCCTTAGCCAACATCGGCCATTGATCATTGCGAAAAGCCCGGGATGTCAACGTCAAGACTTTACCTTGCTCTGATAATACTTTTACAATTTGAGGATGACAATGCCCATGATTTACTGCTGAATAGGCACTGAGAAAATCCAAATATTTATTCCCTTCAACATCCCAAACCCAGACACCTTTTCCTTTTGATAATACGACATCCAACGGATGATAATTATGAGCTCCATACAAATCTTCTAAATCCACATAAAATTTTGTATCCATTGGGCTTCTCCTTTTATTAGTTTAGGCCTGTTTGATAAAAATTTGTTAATGAAAGATTAATTAAAAAATCATTTTATCAAACTATATATAATAATAATAAAACGGCACTAAAACAAGAATAATCACCTTGCTTATTATATGATAATATTATAAAAAAATAATGAGTGAAAATATTAACCGGAGAAGGAACAATGAATAATTTCCAACCATTTGTTATGGAACGGATGATGTCTAAGTACGAAAAGGACGTTGATTATAATATTTCAGAAAGCGGCGTGCATCCCATAACTCTGGAAGAGTTGATTGAAAACGATCCGGACTTGACCAACAAACTTATGGCTACAGAAATAAATTACGCGCATGCTAACGGAATTCCAGAGCTGAGAGAAAACATTGCAGCTCTGTACCAAGAGGCTTCACCTAAGAATGTCCTGGTGACCATCGGCGCGATCGAGGCAAATTATAACACCCTCAACACACTGCTTTCCCCTGGAGATGAAATTGTTATTATGATGCCGAATTATATGCAGATTTGGGGTATCGCAAAAAATCGGAATTTGAGAGTCAAAACGTTTCATTTGCAGGAAAATAAAGGTTGGGCCCCTGATCTGAATGAATTGGAGGAAATGACCACCAAAAATACAAAATTAATTGCTGTATGCAATCCGGATAACCCCACAGGATATATTTTGTCGGAACAAGAAATGGATCGGATTATTAAAATCGCGGAAAGGAATGGAGCCTGGATTCTTGCTGATGAGGTTTATGCAGGAGCAGAAAGAACCTCCGATGAACGCACGCCTTCTTTTTATGGCCGCTATGATAAAGTGGTCGCTGTCGGGAGTCTGAGTAAGGCATATGGTTTGCCCGGTTTAAGAATTGGCTGGGCGGTCGCGCCGGAAAAGATTGTGGATGAAATCTGGAAACGGCATGAGTACACCACTCTGAGCGCGACTATGCTGTCCAACCACCTCGCTGCCATCGCACTGTCTCCGGAAGTACAGCCGCGCTTAATGGAGCGTACCCGGAATTACATACGCAAGGGATTTCCGATCTTGGAACAATGGATGAACCGGCACGAAGGAACATTCAGCTTCACTCCCCCTAATGCGGCGGCAATCGCCTTCGTCCGCTATCATTTGAATATTAATTCCACCAAATTCGCCGAACGTTTGATCAATAAAAAAAGTGTCCTGCTTGTTCCGGGAGATCACTTCGGTATGGATAAATTTCTTCGCATCAGCTACGGTTTGCCGCATGATTACTTGACCGAAGCCCTTGACCGTATTCATGAACTGCTTATTGAAATTAAGAATTGAATTACACTGAAAATTTTTTCTTTATCCATCAAGGATAGGACGTTTGTCTTTAATTAGGTCTATTTTTTTTTTATTTCCAGTTCGTCTTTGCCATATGTTCTCTCACAATAATGACACCGGAATTCCACTGGATCTTGTCTTTCTAATTTGAATATAGATTCCACTTCCTCCATATTTGTGACACAAGTTGGATTGGAACAACTTATGATCCCCATTAATTTCTGCGGAAGCTTGACCTTTATTTTTTCACTAATTTTATAATTTCTAATGATACTAACTGTTGCTTTAGGAGCAAGAATAGATATCTTATTGACTTCACTTTCTGTTAAAAAACGATTATCAATTTTTATAACACCTTTTTTCCCTAATACCTTGCTGTCTAAATTCAGTGTCACACTTATGGGATGCTTAAATTCTTGGGGATCCAAAATCCGGATGATTCGAAAAGTTTCACGGCTGGGGATATGGTCAATAACCGTACCGTTTTTTATTGCTGGAATTTTTCTTTCTTGTTTTTCCATTCATTGCATCCTTTGTTCATACCGCTTTTCCTAAAACCAAAGCCAGCAAAGCTTTTCTTATGGTCACTCCGTTGCCAGCCTGTTCGAAATATAAGGCATGATTTGTTTCATCC
>CAYRTV010000197.1:0-5565 GCA_964427225.1 uncultured Eubacteriales bacterium | reverse complement strand
CCGGAAGAGTCCTTAAGCTGAGACCGGAGCTTTTGCTTTTCGTCTTTGTTCAAATTGTTTATTCTCTTAATAAAGAATCGAATTATTTTATCTTCCAATTCTTCATCGGCCAAATCATTCAAAACCTTGCGGACAGCGGCATAAATCTGACGGCCGGCGGCTCCTCTCAAATTTTCCATGAATATTTCTTTTTCTCTCTGTAAAGCGCTGCGCCATTTTTCCTTGCTCTCATCCACTTCCCGCCGTGCTTTTTTCATTAATTCCTGTTTTTTTTCATCTGCCTCCTGTTCAGCCTGATTGATAATATCCTGTTTCTCCTGTTCCAGCTCCTCCTGTTTTTTCCGGTAGGCTGCAGCTTCATGCTCCGCTTTTTCCTGTTTTTCGTCCGCTTTCTGCATTCTGGCTTGAATTCTTTCCTCTCGCTGGTCCATCACGCGGACGACCCGTTTATACAGAAAATGCCGCAGCAGAAGCACCAGGATCAGGAAATTGATGATTTGGGCGATAAATGTAAATAGGTCGATCTGCACCTTCAGCCTCCCGCTTGCGTAACCTGACTCCAGAACGGATTCGCAAAGATCAGGATGATGGAAATAACAAAACAATAGATAGCTGTGGATTCAATCATGGCCAGGCCGACAAATAAAGTCCGGGTGATGGTGTTGGATTCATCCGGCTGCTGAGCGATCGAACTTAAAGCCTGCGCCAAGGCGCGGGCTTCGCCTAAAGCCGGTCCTATGGAGCCAATGGCGATAGTCAATCCGGCGATAATGATAGAGGCCGCTCCGATTATATTGATGCTTTCCATATTCATTCCTCCTTTTTGTCTTCTTTATTCTCATCTTTCGATTCGACTTTTTTCCTTTCTTCTTTCCTGGCCCGAGTGGCGGAGGCAATGTAAACCGCCGCTAAAACCGCAAAAATATAGGCTTGGATCTGCCCAATAAGAAGGCTCAGCGCCTCCATTACGACCGGCAAAAAGAGAGGAGCGACGGAAAGAAGCAAGGCCGCAATCATGGTCCCGCTCATCACATTTCCAAACAGCCGTACGGCCAAAGCCAGAGTCCGGGATAATTCCCCGATAACATGAAAGGGCAGCATGAAGACCGACGGTTTAATATAATGCCTGAAATAGGCAGCAGCTCCGGCTTGAGAAATCCCATAAATGGGTACGGCGAAAAAAACACAGATCGCCAGCGCTGCAGTGGTTGTAATCGACCCTGTCGGGGGATCATAACCGGGAACAAAAGCAAAAAAATTAGACACGGAGATAAATAGAAACAAGGTCCCGATAAAAGGCAAGTAGGGTGAGGGGTCATGGCGGATGATATCTTTGATCTGATTCCGAATGATATCCACCAGCGACTCCAAGAACATTTGCCCCCTGGAAAATCCGGGTTCAACGGATAAACGGCGGGTAACAATCCAGGAAACCAGAACTAAAAATGCCATAACCGCCCAAGTGAAAACAATAGTGGCGTTGAATTTGATGAAGCCCCATTCCCAGAAAATCATGGCATCCGGACTGATGTTCATCCCGTCTCCTCCTTTTCGCCGCTCCTCAACTGCCTGCGCATAGGCGCCGCCATTAAATAACGCACGGCAATAAATCCGGCCAGGCAGATAAGCAGGCGGATCCAATGACCTCCGCGGGAAATCAAGTAAAATCCCATTAAAACAATTCCGAAACGGAGAAACAGACTCAGGGTTGTCCACAGAAACGGTCTTTTCATCTGCGGCAGCCGGCGGACTGTCAGCCATAACCCGCCAAAGAATATATAACCCAGTAAAAATCCAGCTGCCAGCGAAACGGCATAGCCGGTTATTGCATTCATTTCTTATCTCCGTTTTTCTTTTGAATCCGGTCTCTTTCTTTGGATACCCAATACCAGGCATTTAAACATCCCAGCACGATGCCGATAAATAAAAAGGTCAGGGTCCAGGAAAGAGGCCCGGGATAAGCCGAATCGAGCCAAACCCCTACCGCGATTCCGATCACAGTCGGAATGGACACCGCCCATCCGACCAGGCCGAACATACCGAGCCCGAACCATATACTTTCTTCGTCCTTATGTTTCCTGGCTTCCATTTTTCTTTGCGCTTTTTTCCCTATATTCCGGGATAATTCACGCTGCCGCTCCTCATGATTCTTTTTTTGATTATTTTCAGACATTTTTTTCCAATTCTAAAAATCGCCTTACAAAATCGGATTCAAATCTTGCCAGCACCGAACGGGATTTCTTTTCTTTCTCATTTAATTCCCGGTATCTGGCTTCCACTTGTTGGCGGACACCCTCCAAGTTTTTCGCCTGCACCGCATTTCTAACCGAAACCAAGACGTTTTCTCCCGATTTCAGCAGCACTCCTTTATCCACCGCTAAAAAAGTTTCTCCTTCCTCATTTTCAAAATACAAAAGCCCCGGCTGCAAAACAGTCACAAAGTCCACATGCCGGGGGAATATGGTAAAGGACCCATTCATCGCCTCGCCTGATATTTTCATGGCTTTTTTGTCCAGATAGACTTTGGTGGGCAGCAAAACCTTTAATCTCATTTTTCCGCCTCGTCAATTTTTCCAATCATATACAGCGTCTTTTCCGAATAATCCGAAAATTCATCATTAAGAATACGCTCACATCCTCCCAGGGTATCTTCCAGGCTGACCAGTTTCCCCTTGTTTCCGGTAAACTGTTCAGTCGCAAAAAAAGGCTGAGTCAGGAACCGTTCCAGCCGCCGGGCGCGATAAACAGTCTTCTGATCTTCACGACTGAGTTCCTCGATTCCCAGCATCGCAATGATGTCTTTCAAGTTTTCATATTCCGCCAGCGTACTGCGTATCTGTCTGGCAATCCGGTAATGCCGCTCTCCGACAATATGCGGAGACAGCATCTTGGAACGGGATTCCAAGGGGTCGATCGCCGGATACAAGCCCTGGCTGGCCCGCTTGCGCGACAGCACAATGGAAGCAGATAAATGACCGAAGGTATGCACGGCGGCGGGATCGGTGAAATCATCCGCCGGCACGTAGACAGCTTGAATGGATGAGATGGAACCGGATGCCGTGCTGCAGATCCGCTCTTGCAGCTCAGACAGCTCCGTTGCCAGAGTCGGCTGATACCCGACCCGGGAAGGAATTTGTCCCAACAATCCCGACACTTCCGACCCGGCTTGAACGAAACGGAAAATATTATCTATGAGCAGCAGGACATCCTGTTTCCTGTCTTCCCGAAAATATTCGGCCATGGTGAGGGCGGCATGCCCCACCCGGAACCGTGCGCCCGGCTGTTCATCCATTTGACCGAAGATCAAAACCGCCTGGTCCAGCACCTCGACTTCTTTTATTTCACGGTAAAGCTCCTCCCCTTCCCGGTTGCGTTCACCGATGCCGCAGAAAATACTGACACCTTCATGATGGCTTGCCATATTATGGATCATTTCCATAATCAAAACGGTCTTTCCCACTCCGGCGCCCCCGAACATGCCCGCCTTACCACCCCGTTCCAGAGGAGCCAGCACATCAATGGCTTTGATCCCGGTTTCAAAAATCTCTTCGGTGGTTGTTTGCTGAGAAAGCGGCACCGGTTCCTGATGAATGGAACGCATCACTTGTGTCTTAATCGGCTCGCCCCCGTCAATAGTATCACCGAAAACATTGAAAACCCGGCCGGCCAGCTCTTTTCCAACAGGGACCTGAATCGGCCGGCCGGTATCGACCACTTTATCCCCCCTGGACAGCCCCTGAGTTGGATGCATGGCAATGCCTCTGATGACATTGGATTCCAGATGGGTCATCACTTCAATGGCAACCTGGCCGTTTTCTCCTGCATTCAGGCGATTATTGATGGCCGGGAGTTTACCGGAAAATTGGACATCCACGACACTGGAACGGATGGAGCGGATCAATCCCGTGTTTTTTAAATTTTTATCTTTTTTATCCATACCTGTTTATCCCAAATTTCTGCCCATACACATTCTTTATTTTATCAAATAAAAAGTGAAATTACTTCCCTCGATTCATTTCTTATTTCCGCATTGCCTTTTCTTTATCACTCACCCGTTCTTTAACTTCAATAACACTGTCCGGATTGAGGGAAATGGAATCAATTTCCGCCTCAACCAGAAAGGAGGCAAAGTCAGGATGATCGCTGGGGGCCTGTCCGCAAAGACCGACTTTGGTTTCATGTCCATGCGCCCGTTTTATGACCAGCCTTATCATCTCTTTCACAGCTTCATTGCGTTCATCATAGATTTCAGATAATTCTTCCGAATCCCGGTCAACGCCTAAAATCAGCTGAGTCAAATCATTGGTCCCAATGGAAAAGCCGTCGAAACGGCGGGCAAATTCTTCTGCCAATATCACATTAGATGGAATTTCGATCATAACATAGACCTCCAAGCCGTTTTTCCCGCGTTCCAATCCGTGACCGGCTAAAACATCCAAGACTTTGTCCGCTTCTTCCAGACTGCGGCAAAATGGGATCATGACGATGACATTTTCCAGCCCGATTTCTTCACGGACCCGGCGAATGCTCCGGCACTCCAGCCGGAATCCCTCCCGGTAGCGGTCGCTGTAATAGCGGGAAGCCCCGCGGAACCCAAGCATAGGATTCGCCTCATCCGGTTCAAATTCCTGCCCCCCGATAAGATTGGCATATTCATTGGTTTTAAAGTCGCTCATTCTTACAATCACCGGTTCCGGATACTGCGCAGCCGCAATCCGTGCGATGCCCCGGGACAGATTTTCGATGAAATATTCTTCTTTATTCTCAAACCCCCGGGTTAAAGCGGAGATTTCCTTTTTTGCTTTTTTATCCGACAAGGAATCAAAATGAGTCAATGCCAGGGGATGGATTTTTATGATGTTATTGATGATAAATTCCATACGGGCCAGTCCGATTCCCTGGGCAGGCAGGCGCCACCACCGAAAGGCCGCCGCCGGACTGGCGATATTCATCATAATCCTGGTTTTTGTGTCGGGAATTTTTTCCAGATCCAGTTCCTTCTCTTCGTAATCAAGTATCCCGGCATAAACGATTCCTTTATCCCCCTCCACGCAGGATATCGTCAGCTCCTTTCCATTTTCTATTTCCGAAGTCCCGTCCCTGGTTCCAACCACTGCCGGGATGCCGAGCTCCCGGCTGACAATCGCTGCATGCGAAGTGCGTCCCCCATGGTCTGTAACAATACCCGCTGCTTTCTTCATGATCGGAACCCAGTCGGGATCAGTCTGTCCGGTCACCAGAATGCTGTCCGGCTCAAACTGGTCAATTTCATCCGGATCCTTAATGATTTGGGCTTTGCCGGCCGCCACCGCTTCCCCGATAGCCAGGCCTTCGATGATTATTTCCCCTTTTTCTTTGAGCCGATATGTTTTCATTTGTCCTGCGGTTTTCAATGACTGCACGGTTTCCGGACGGGCCTGGACAATAAACAAATCACCCGAATTTCCGTCTTTGGCCCATTCCATATCCATCGGCTTTTCATAATGCGCTTCAATCGCCGCCGCCCATTTGGACAAAGTCAAAATGTCCTCATCACTGAGAACAAAAGTGGTCCGCTCCTTTCTG
>CAYRTV010000196.1:0-5679 GCA_964427225.1 uncultured Eubacteriales bacterium | reverse complement strand
TATTTCCTCCTTATGATTGGGAAGATAATTCCATGGATATGATTGAATTATACCTGAACAACCCAAAGCCGGATAGGGGGAAATAAATTTCGATTCTTAAATACTTCATCTGAGTGGTTTTAGGCGTTTTGCGTTTTACGTTTTACGTTTTGCGATTTTCTCCTGAATCTTCTCAATAGCGATTTCGGCTTCGGCTTGGACCGATGTGATATCTGCAAATGATTGGGCGAATTCCAGAGCATTCCGGCCGGCAAAATGGGGAAGAACCCCCAGAATCAGCCTCCATTCTTCAGGACGGTCTGTGAGCTCCCTGGCTCTTTTAAGCATTTCGACCGCAGATGAAGGCGACATATGCGGACGATCTCCCACCATGCGGATAAATCCTCTCAGAGCTAGAACTTTTACTGTTGTGTCAGTGCCGGCTTCAGCAATATCGAAAAGATCAAACATAGGAGTGTCATTCGGCCATCCGGCCAAAGCTCTCACGGCTGTTTCCCGGATATCCGGATCGGAGCTTTCAAGGGTTTTTCTAAGATTAACCAATGTACTGTCATCTCCGACAGCGGGGAGAAGCCGGAGCAGCGATGCCCTGGTCTCCGGGTTTTGTGTTTCATCCAGGTGCTGTGCGATAAGGATACCACGGTCTTCCGGCGGCATGACATGTGATGCGGAGACCGCGATTGTCTTCTGCAGTTCCTGCAGAACAGTTTCATTTTCCGTGTCGGTATATATTTGAATCAAGCCCGGCAGGTCCGCCGCGAGGGTGAATTCACGGAATACTTCCGCAGCGATAGCCTTGATTTCAGGCATTTCGCCGGACATAGCCTGGAACAGAAGCGTCCGGCTTTGCGAAATATGCCGGTTCTTAATCGCCAGCAGGTATTCCTTTTTCATGTCAGTATTGCCGCATTTGACGAAGCCTGTCAGCACCGCCTGATTGACGCCGGAACCTGTCATTTCGGCCAGGCATCTCCGGGCTGCTTCCTTTTCGGGACCTTGTGCGGCTGCCGCAAAACGAGCGACAGGATCCACGGAAGAATCATCGCCCATTTCAGCCAATGCATCTAAAGCAGCCATACGGACGGCTGGTTCCTGATTGTCTAAAGAGTTCAAAACCGCATTGCGCATTTCCGGAAAAGGAAAATGTCCCAACTGGGACAGAAGCATGATCCGGCTTGCCGGCGGAAGTTCTTCCAGCAAGGGAATCAAGCGGCTTGCGGAACGCTGTTTGAAAATTTCCGGAATCATATCAACTGCGGGGGGGTGGAGTCCGGTCTCCCGGCTTCTGAGAATATCCAGTATGTAGTCCACTGCATCCATTCTGTGGGTAAGGATCCATCCCCGGACTGCCGCCTGTCGGAGGATCAACGGAAGGTCAAACGCCTGCAGCCGGGTATAGACTTCGCCGGCGTCTTCAAAACAGTCATATCTGACTCCAAATTGAACAGCGTTTAACAGAGCGTGTACGGCGGCGGGACGGGCTGCTCCCCCCTGCTGCATGACGACACGGCAGAGGGCGTCGGCGGCTTCCGGATGCCCGATGCGGCCGAGGGCTGTGGCCGCCGCATCGGAATAAGGCTGATCTCCGGAATTAAAAACCCGGATCAAAGCGGTGATGATTTTTGATGAGCTCCGGTTTCCCATGGAAGAAATGACACCAACTCTTTTGTCCCCGGCAAATTTTTCCAGGGCGTCGATGAACGCATCGTCGGCATTGTCGCCGGGGATCTCTTCCAAAGCATAACGGGCTTCATCTGCGCCGTCTTCTTGGAACAACAGCTTTTTCAGGGATGGAACCGAATTGCTGGTTCCGATGGTTCTCAGGACCCGGCAGGCTTCCATTTTACCTGTTAAAGTTGCCTTGGAATTCAAAAAGGCGGCCAATTTTTCTTCAGTAACACGCAGGGCATCCGGGGCATGGCGGCGGATGTGCACATAACTGCGGAGTTTTAAAATAATATCATCATTCTGCCCCTCCTGGTAAACCGCCAGATCTCCCAGAATGTCCTCCATGCTTGGAGCACTGTAGCCTGTCCAGGTTCTGATGAATTCCGGGGGCATAGTGTTGTCGGGACATGCGGGGAAATCGGCCGGCACTTCCTGGGTGACCTTCCCGGAAGCGGCCCACTCGGCGCCCCGCTGAAATGTAACGATGAATCCGGCGCATTCCAAGGCGGGGAAAGGCGGCCGGTCCGAAGCATGGCCTAAGACAGTGTGAAAAACTCGTCCTTGGCCGTAACGGATTGCGAACAGCACCGGTTCATGCCTGCCGGAGCCTCCCAACGCCGGATCGCTGTAAGCTGTCGCCAGAACAGTCAGGTTTTCCGCGGGCCCGCGCAGCAGCGAATAGAGATCGTCTTCAGCATGCATCCAGTAAGGCGGCAGCCCCCGGGTGATGGGATGGGAAAGCTCGCGTACGGCGACCGGGAAGGCGTGCCGCGGACCATGGTAACCGGCGATTCCCGGGGAATCATCGCGCACTATCAAGCCTTCATCCCAGTAAACATAAGGTCCGGAATCCCGTCCGCGGCCTTCCCAGCCGCCCAGTCCGGACATCTTGTTATATTCCTCCCATTCCGGAAACGCCTGGCTGGAGCTATGATAGATCACCAAACCGCCTCCGGAGGAAACGAATTTTTCCAGAGCCTCTTGTGCGGTTTGAGACCAGGACGGCCCTTTATAATTGATGATCACCAGATCATGGCGGCTGAAATCGGGATTGAATTCATTTTCCTGCCCTGACTCACAGACAGCGGTGTCGATTTGAAAGCGGCCGGTGCTTTCCAGCAGCTGTTTCAGGGCTGAAGACGAATCCTCCCAGTTATGCGTGCTTTGACCGGTCACAATGAGCCCAGTCAGATTTTCGGCCGGCTGGGGTAATATAAAGCTGAATCCCAGGAAAAAAATCAGACAAATGAAAATGAAAAGTTGTCTTAAGATATCTTTATGTCTTTGCATGGTAATTCTCCTTTATGTCCCCAGCTGCCAGGGGCTGCGGTATGACCGGCTGAGGAGACGCGATGCTTCCGGGTCATTGACAATGGTTTCGGTTACAGGATTCCACTCAATTTTACGCCCCAGTTTGATGGCCGCCACCCCCAGGTGTCCGACACTGGCGGAACGATGGGCGTTTTCAGCCGGAGTAATAGTGGGCTTGCGGGTCCGAACACAGTCCAGGAAGTTCTGGAAGTGGTCCCGGCTTTTATATAAACGCTTGTCTCCGGGACCTAAGGTTTCTTGTTTCAGATGGTCTGGATAGGTTGTGAATTCTCCCCGGTTGACATGAATCCAGCCGTGTTCGCCGATCCATTTCGTTCCCATCTTGATTTCGTCAAATCCTCCCGCAATTATGACCGGAGTTCCGTCTGCATAATGGGCGGTCAAATGATACCGTGTCGGAGAGTTCCAGACCCCCGCCCGGCTGTATTCACCGTATCCTTCAATATCGTCCGGCCCGGTATCGTCCCAACCCATGCCCCAATGGGCGATATCCAGATGATGTCCGATCCAATCCATGAGCTGGCCTCCGCCGTAATCCATGTTCCAGCGCCAGTTCATATGCACCCGAGCCGGGCAATACGGTGCCCATGGAGCCGGACCCAGCCAGAACTCGTAATCCAGGTGCGCAGGGGGCGGCCCCATGATTTCCCGGCCTTTGGTCCCGGCAAAATCATAGTGTCCGGATGGGAGGCCGACCTCAATTTTTTTTACTTTTCCAATGCGCCCGGCATAAACCAGTTCGGCGGCTTTATGGAAATTCTCCACCGATCGCTGCCAGCTTCCTGTCTGCCAGATCCGGTTATAGCGGTGGACTGTATCAACCAGGGCACGGCCTTCCCGCAAGGAATGAGTCAAAGGCTTTTCACCAAAAATATCTAATCCCGACTGCAGGCAGTGGATGGAAACCAGTGCATGCCAGTGGTCAGGGATAGCGATGGAAACGGCATCAAGATCGGTGCGAGTACACAGTTCGCGGTAATCTTTATATGCAGCGCAGCTTTTATTTCCGTAATGGGTGTTGACCGTTTTTCGGGCTTCAGCCAGATGATTATCATCCAGATCGCAGACTGCCACCCATTGCACATCATCTTTTTTCAGGAAATTCTGCATATTGGATGGGCCTTGCATTCCGAAGCCGATACCCGCCATGACGATTTTATCATTAGGGGGGATGACACCTTTTCCACCCATAACAGGTGCCGGAACAATAGCAGGAAAGGCCGCAATCCCGGCGGCCGCCGTGGAAAAACGCCTGATAAACTGTCTGCGGTTCATTTTTTTTGAATTCTTTTTTTTCATATCACTCTTCCTTATTTGTATGCTGGAATCGCGGGAAAAGATTTGAGCTCGTCCCCATACAAATAAAATATTCGATTCCTATAGGAATAGCAATAAAACATCACCAGTTGTCAGGCGGAACCGCCAGCGTTCCGCTCGTTGTCAACTGATGGAATTGAAGCAGGGCATAAATTAAATATCCGGCACCGTCGATAGACTCATAATAGGGCTTACCGGGATGTCCCCGGAAAAGCCCTTTATAACTTAGCTTGGCGGCGGCCTCATCAAGCAGATTGCCGGCCGCGCTTTTGTATAGGTCCTTTCCGGTTAATACATACATATGCATTAAGAATGATGCTGCGCGTCCGTATTTGCCGGCATAGGTGCCTTTCTGTCCTAAGTTAAGTGAATAATCGCGGTACCATGTGTTTTCTGATTCGATTGAGTCTGTAGGAATTGACATGATCCATTCGGCGAAATGTTCGGCTGCTTCGTACATATCCGTATCGTTGGTCAGGGCATAAGCATAGGCAAAGCATTGGGCGGTGTAAATCGCATATTGGTAACCAGCGGCATAGGGCTCCCAAAGGTCCAAATGTCCGCGCGGCTGGGAGGCGGTATAACCGGATTGCGAATCAATGTTGTCCGCCCAAATCCTGGGGCCGGGAACCGGCTCTCCATTCAATTTCACCGCTCCCCAGAATTTTCCGGAGGCAGGGTCATATCCGTACGTATAATAAGCCCGCAGATAGGCCAATGCCTGGTCCTTAAAAAGATCTATCCCTGTCCGCTCATAGGCTTTGAGGAGCGAATAGCAATAGAGCCCCGAAATATTTGTCGTAAAGGTGCGCCCGTCGAAACGGCTGCCGCCTGCATTAGGCCGTTCCGGAATCAGATTGGTTTCCGGGAAGCGGCGGTCCCAGTAATAGTCAGCCAGCAGCCGGGCACGGTCGAGCCAAATTAAATTTTGGGTTTTTTCATACAGGAAGGCAAAGGCTTCAATATAAGAACCGGCGCTCATGGAGAAATCGCATCCGGGTTGTCCATCGCTGTGGCGGTTGACTTCGCCGGTTTCTTTGTCAATCACATGCCATTCCCAGATGGCTTCAATTTCACGCTTGACTGCTTCGGGATTGACGTCCCAGAGAGCATCCCAGAAAATGGCGGTTATGGCATGGATCTCGTGATGATTGCCCTCGTGGCCGGTCATTGTATCCTGGAATACATCATAATGCCGGTGCCATCCCCACCAGAAAAGGCCTTTCGGTCCGACCAAATGATCCATAGCAAAACGCATATAGCGCCGTGCAAAAAGGGAATATGTTTGGTCACCGGTAATCTCAGATATACGCAGCATTGACCGCAGCAGGGGCTGGTCGGTGAGCAGGTTGGCGCCGGCCG
>CAYRTV010000195.1:0-5686 GCA_964427225.1 uncultured Eubacteriales bacterium | reverse complement strand
ACTACATTTGAGCGGGCGGACGGGCATACGGTGGAACTGCACCTCAACAGCGGTGCTCATCAAAATCCTTTCCGGGCGCCGGGCAACGCCGCCGGTGAGGTCATTCCTGTCAAAATCGAACCCGGTAAAAACACCATCGTCGACTTAACCCTTGACCGCGTGCTTCAGCCGCCTGCCCCCCTAAAAGAAGGCGACGTCCTTCAGCAGGGCAATTATGAAGATACGGAATGGGTGAAATATTTAAAAATAAAAAGTGATGCAATATCCGAATTCTGGGGCCGGGATATGTATATCGGCGCCAATATTCTGCTGCCCAAAGGCTACGAAGACAACCCTGATGTTTATTATCCCGTCCTTTATCTCCAGGGGCATTCTTCAGGTTTCACGCCGGTGCCCTGGTCTCCGGAAGAATGGTTCAAGCCGGACCACACGCCTTCACACCCCGCAGTTGGAAATCAGCTGGACGGCTTCTATGACGCCTGGGCCTCAGGCTCGCTTCCTAAAATGATTGTTGTCACCTTCCGTGATTCCAATCCCTATTTTGACACATCTTATTCGGTTAATTCGTCCAATCTCGGACCTTATGGTGACGCTCTTATCGAAGAATTGATTCCGCATATCGAGGAAAATTTTCGAATCATAGCTGAACCTTGGACACGGGTGACCGCCGGCCGGTCAACCGGCGGCTGGGAAGCAGCGGCAATTATGATTCAGCATCCGGGATTTTTCGCCGGCAGCTGGCCGTGGGCGCCGGACCCGGTTGATTTCCGGAAACTTATGCAGGTCAATATTTATGACAATACAAATGCTTTCTTCCATGAACCGGGGTGGATCCGCACCGGTCGCCCGGCCCAGCGGGAGATAGACGGCCTGGTGAACTACTGTGTGCAGGATGAATACCGCTATGAACAAACGGTGGCGGACAAAGACCGCTCCGGCGGACAATGGGCCATCTGGCAGGCCGTCTACAGCTCAACCGCTCCTGACGGTTATCCGGCACCTCTCTGGGACCCCGTTACGGGAGAAATAGACCATGAGGTGGCAAAACACTGGCGCGAGAATGCCGACTTAAGCGCCATTCTCGATAAGAATTGGGACAAGTTGGGGCCTGCACTCAAAGGCAAACTTCATTTTGCGGTGGGAACCATGGACAATTATTACCTCAATGAAGCTGTCTATCTGATTCAGGAGATTCTTGAATCCAAAACCAATCCTGCCGCCGAAGCCACCTTCCAATACGGTTTCCGCGGACGGCATTCCTGGATCGGTCACAGCCCGTCGGATCCGGACCGCCAGATCACTTATGCCGAATTCATTTCCGTCATCGCGGATTATATCACCCGCAATGCCCCTTCCGGCGCCGACACAACCAGCTGGAAATATGATTGAACGAAGAAGACAATCCTGTTATTCCAGGAGCAAAGAGACGTGAATCTTAGAGTACCCCATTATGCTCGCTGCGCTCGTGTTACTATGGTTACTTTGGTTTCTAGAGTTATCCTAAGACATATGGCAGCATCCAAATGTCATCCCCAGGCCGCGTTAGAGGCCGCGAGGATCTTAGAATGCATCGCAAAAGGAATCTGTTCGAACTCATCTGAACGATGCAGCTTGAGTTCCTTCGCTTCGCTCAGGATGACAGCAGAGCTGTCATTTTATGAATAATTCAGGAGAAAGGAGGGCTTAATGCCTAACAAGACAAAACGTATGATTCTATCTTTATTTTTTGGTTTCTGTGTGTTCACTTATCTAACCGGATGTGCCGATACCGGCATCGACAGAGAGAGTAAACTCCAATTCTCCCTGTCTTTTCCCGCTGAAAGCAGCACCGAGGCACTGGACGGACGCATGCTGCTGCTTATAGCCAATAAGAATGACACCGAACCTCGTTTTCAAATCAGCGACGGTCCGGATTCTCAATTGGTCTACGGTATGGATGTCAACGGCCTGGCGCCCGGAGAAGCTGCTGTTATCGACGCGGAAGCTTTCGGTTATCCGCTGGAAAGCATCGCTGCTATCCCTCCGGGTGAATACTGGGTGCAGGGATTGCTGAACCGCTACGAAACCTTTAACCGGGCAGACGGCCACACGGTCAAGCTTCCTCCGGACAAGGGAGAAGGACAGCAATGGAACCGGAAACCCGGCAATCTATACAGCCAGCCCCAGCAAGTGTCGATCGATCCCGGTCAAAACAAGGAAATCCAAATTCTCCTGGATCAGGAGATTCCGCCCATACCCGACCCTGAAGACACAAAATACATCAAGCATGTCAAAATCCAAAGTGACATGCTCACAGAATTTTGGGGGCGCCCCATGTATTTAGGCGCGGTTGTGCTCCTCCCTGAAGGATTTGACGACCATCCCGAAGCCCGCTATCCCCTTGTCGTCAACCACGGCCACTTTCCATATACATTCGGCGGATTCCGCACGGAACCCCCCGATCCCGGCCTGGACCCGGATTACAGTTCCCGTTTTGATTGGGAGGGTTACAATAAAACCCAGCAGGAATATGCATACAATTTTTATCAATGGTGGACCGCTCCGGATACGCCCCGGGTCATCATCATCAAAGTGCAGCATGCCAATCCTTACTATGATGATTCCTATGCGGTCAACTCGGAAAATCTAGGCCCTTACGGCGATGCCATTAACTATGAACTGATTCCTTATGTCGAGGAGAAATTCCGCGGTATCGGCGAGGGATGGGCGCGGACAACCTACGGAGGATCGACCGGAGGCTGGGAAGCCCTTGCTGTTCAAGTATTGTATCCCGATGAATTTAACGGCTGCTACGCCGCTTGTCCCGATCCCATTGATTTCCGTGAGTATTGCCTGGTCAATATATATGAAGATAAAAATGCCTACTTTCTGGAAAGTCCTTTCAAGACAACACCGCGGCCGGGCCGAAGAAACTGGCTGGGAGAAGTCAGCTGCACTTTAGAAGAAACCAATCATAAGGAACTCGCCATCGCGACTAAAGGGCGGTCGGGCGGACAATGGGATATCTGGCAGGCTGTTTATTCCCCGGTCGGCGAAGATGGTTATCCGAAACCGATCTGGGATAAACTAACCGGGAAAATGGATCCGGATGTGGCTGAATTCTGGCGGGAACATTACGATCTCACATATATAATGCAGCGGGATTGGGAAACCCTGGGACCGAAACTCAAGGGAAAAGTCCATATTTATGTCGGAGACATGGATAATTACTATCTGAATAATGCCGTTTATCTGGCCGAAGAATTTCTGGAAAGCACCACCGATCCATATTATGACGGGGATATTGCCTATGGAGACCGGGCGGAACACTGCTGGAACGGCGATCCGACCCGCCCCAACGCCATATCCCGTCTGCGTTATCATCAGATGTTCATTCCCGAATTCGTGGAACAGATGCTCAAGACCGCCCCTGCCGGCGCTGATTTAACCAGCTGGAGGTATTGACACGACAAAAACATGTCATCCCCAAGCCGCATAAGCAATTAAATGTCATCCCCAGGCCTGCGGCAGCATAAAAATGTCATCCCCAGGCCGCGACAGCGGCCGTGGGGATCTTAGCCTGCTTCGCCGAATGAATCGGATCCGTCCCATTCATGCGAAGCCGCTTGGAAATCCTTCGTCGCTTTGCTCCTCAGGATGACAACTCCGGGTCATTCCCGGAGCGAAGCGACGGGAATCTTAGACGGCACAGCTCGCAATGCTCGCGTTACTAGGGTTGCTAGAGTTACTAGGGTTCTTGCTCGCTCTGCTCGCGATCGCCGTCTGCAGAATACGAATCCCAAGTCATCCTGAGGCCGGCGAAAGCAGGCCGTGAGGATCTTATGCTGCCTCGTCAGGTGAATCGGTTCCGTTCCATTAGACGAAGCAGTACAAGATCCTTACGTCGCTTCGCTCTTCAGGATGACCATTTCGGGTCATTTTTGATTTTCGATTTATTAGCGGGTCGTATCTATCACTTTATCCTTAAGAAACTGATCAAAAAAGGATTTCATGTCCTGCAGCATCTGCTCCGTATTCTCGCGGCCGTAGACATAATATGTTTCCCCGGGGTAAGCCTTATACCGGTAAATTTTATAATATTGGTCCAAAGCCCGCGCAAACTCCAATCCTTCTTGCGGCGGGGCTTGGCCGGGACGCCAGTCAACCGTTTTGCCGGTACCATGGATGATAAATATGGGGGTACCGACATTCTCTACGAAAAATATGGGAGAACACTTGTCATAGACTTCCTTGTTCTCCGGCCAGGGGCCGAGCTCATATTCTAAGAGTTTCATATGCTGAAGCTCGGGAACAGTCGTAAAGAAGGAATTCATATCTCCATATCCTGAGCAAGAAACCGCGGCCTGAAAAAGCTCAGGTGCAAACGCAACCGCGGACATCGTCATGATGCCGCCGTAACTGGTGCCGGTTATCCCCATCTTATCCGGATTGACATACTCTTTCGTCTTCAGGAATTCGACCCCGGCCACAACGTCTTTCAGATCGCAATGCCCCCAGCAGCGATTGTTGGCATCCCGGAATTCCTTCCCATAACCCGAACTCCCGCGAATATTTGGCAGCAGGACCACATAACCATGATGGGTAAAGAATTGGACTTTGGCTTGATAGGAATCTTTAAACTGAGAGGTCGGCCCGCCATGGATATACATAATTCCGGGACATTTGTCTCCCGGCTGAACATTTTTCGGTTTATACAAATACGCAGAAATAACAAAGCCGTCTTCACTGGGATAGGTGATTTTCTCCGGAGTGACCAGTTGTTTTTCAATATCGCCTCCCGGCTGCGAAAAAGTCAATTTTTTGGTTTCACCCGTCTCCATCCAAACCACATGCAAATCGTCAGCTTGGGTCGGTGTGCCGAGCACGTAGCTGATTTTCTTGCCGTCGGGAGACCAGTCAATTTTACTGATCACCCCCATGTCCTGGGGTGCAGCAATCACTTTAGGTTCTCCTCCCGGAACCGGAACCACCCGTAAATCCTGGGTGCCGTTATGGTTGGAAATAAAAGCGATATACTTTCCATCCGGAGACCATTGGGCTTCACTCTGCTCGGCCGGCTCGGGGGCCACCGGTTCCGGATTGTTACCATCAATAGAAACCGTCCAATAATTCAGCCATCCGCTTCGCGGAGACCGGAAAAGAATGTGTTCTCCATCGGGTGATACCTCGGCATATCCAAAAGCCGTTCCGCCCCGGTAATCGAAAAAATCTTTTTCAACAAAGAGGAGCCTCTCTCCTTCACCATTGTGATCCATCGCCCTGATTTCGTGATCCACCCATCGCTCATCCAGCCGCGAGTATATGATTTTTTTGCCGTCCGGAGTCCAGCTGGGAAAAACTTCATAATTATTGTCAGAAGTCAGCCGGTATGCCTTTCCCTCGGGGACAGACACTTTCCAAATATCAAAATCGCCGTAGCGGTCACCCGCAAAAACAATCCATTTCCCGTCTGGAGACCATCTGAAGGCATTGATGCGGGCTCCCAATTCAGTCAATTGCATATCAAGACCTGTTGCAGCAGACCAAAGCCAGAGCTCGGGAGATCCGCTTTTACTGGACACATAACCGATCCATTCCCCTCCCGGAGACCAGGAAGGTTTCTGTGAAGCCACGGACCCAACTCCACTGAGGCCGGCATCTTCGGTTATCAGCCGGAGTTCCCTGTTTTCTAAGGAGATGGACCACA
>CAYRTV010000194.1:222-5690 GCA_964427225.1 uncultured Eubacteriales bacterium | reverse complement strand
GGCTGCGGTATCCACCATGTATGATGTACTCAGCTGGGGAGGGGAAACCCAGGCTTTGATTTACCATCCGGGAGAAAAGAAAGTGTACGGCATAAATGCCCTGGGGACAGCGCCGACGGGAGCGGATGCCGGCTTTTTTTTAGATAAAGAAATGGAATATCCGCCCGCTTACGGCCCTTTGGCTGCAGTCACACCCGGCACGCCCGGGGGATTGTTCACTATGCTGGCCGAATTCGGTTCGATGAGCTTAAAGCAGGTCCTGCAGCCGGCTATGGAAATGGCGGAAGGTTTCCCGGTTGAACAGGCCCTTTCGGAAAGAATCGAGGATGGAAAAGAACGGATTAAACAATGGCCGTATTCCAAACAAGTCCTGTTGCCGCATTTGGGGGAGGAATATGAAGCTCCCCATACCGGAGAAATGTTTTCTCAGCCGGATTTACTGGAGACTCTGCGCAAACTGGTGGAGGCGGAAGGGAATGCCTTGGAAAATGGAAAAAGCCGCAAGCAGGCGATTTACGCCGCGTATGACCGCTTTTACCGGGGGGATATTGCGGATGAATTCGTCCGGGGCTGTCAGGAGCAGGGCGGCTTGATCACAAAAGACGACCTGGATAAATGGCAGGTGTATATTGAAGAACCGGTTATGACTGATTACAAGGGGATTGAGGTGTATAAGCTGACCACTTGGGTTCAGGGGCCTGTGATGCTCCAGATGCTCAATATTCTTGAAAATGTTGATTTACAGAACCTCGGTTACAATAGTGTCAACTATATTCATACTTTATATCAGGTCATGAATCTGGCCTATGCCGACCGGGATTTTTATTACGGCGATCCGTATTATCCTCCGGATGAGCCGGTGGAAGGGCTTTTATCCAAAGAATATGCCCGGCACAGATTAGGGCAGCTGAACTGGAACGTAAATGATCCAGACGTCAAACCCGGGGACCCCTATCCCTTCCAGGATAGTGAGAATCCCTTTCTCCATTATCTGAGTGAGTGGTCGAATGTCAAAGATGAAGAGTATTCTCTCAGTGCCGGCCTCCGCAGGCAGCTGGAAGCGGAATTTTTCTCCGGGACCACCTCCATTCAGGCTGCCGATGCCGATGGCTGGGTGGTCTCGGTCACTCCCAGCGGGGGGTGGATTCCCGCCTGTATCGCGGGCCGGACCGGCATCGGGATGAGTCAGCGGATGCAGAGTTTTGTTTTAGATCCGGCTGAAAACCCTTTCAATGTGGTCCAGCCCGGACAGAGACCCCGGGCCACTCTTACTCCGGGGATGGCTTTAAAAGACGGCCTGCCTTATCTTTCCTTCGCCGTTCAGGGCGGGGATACGCAAGACCAGAATTTGCTTCAATTTTTTCTCAATATGGTTGAATTCGATATGACGGTTCAGGAAGCTTGCGAAGCCCCCAATATAGTCAGTTACCAAATGAAAAGTTCTTTCGGAGAACACTCCGCCCAGCCGGGATTATTGACTTTGAACGAGCTGATTCCAGCCTCGGTTCGTTCACTCCTGGAGGGCATGGGGTATGATATCCAGACCCGGGAACGGACTTCCGGGCCGATAACGGCCGTCTTTTTTGATCGTGAGCACGGAACCTTATGGGGAGGAGCCAGCAACTATGGAGATGATTACGGTATTGCCTGGTGACACGACAGTCTCATCCTGAGGCCTGCGGAGCAGGCCGTGAGGATCTTGTGCTGCCTCGTCTTGGATATAGTAAAGAGTAAAGAGTAAAGAGGAATTTAGTTAAAAGTTAAAAGTGACAGCGGAGCTGTCATCCAGAGCGAAGCGATGGATCTCAGGCTGCCTCGTTTGGTAAAGAGTTAGGAGTAAAGAGAAATCAAAAATAAACCAAAGCCGAATATTGGAAAGACCAGAACCCGGAACTCAGAACGCGATAAACGCGAGCGAAGCGAGCCGGCCGGATAGACCTAGATAGACCTAGATGGACTTAGATAGACTTAGATAGACTGAAAAGACGGAATAGACTTGGACAGACCGTAAAGAACTTGACTTCCAAGAATCCGCTGATATATTTTAAATAAATTGAAGATTCTGATAATGATTGCCAAAAGAAATAAAGGTGAATGAGATCATGCCGGTAGAAAGCCGCAGTTCAATGTTTGAAACATTTGATGGCTTGGGTCTCTATGAACAGTGGTGGAATCCGGAAGGACCGCCTAGGGCCGGAGTCATTATTATCCATGGTTTGGGTGAACATAGCGGGCGGTATCACAAAATCGCTTTGAAGTTAGTGAGAAACGGTTTTTCCGTGTACACCTTTGATTTACGCGGGCACGGCAAATCAGATGGGGTCCTGGCGGCGGTGGATACCTTTGATGATTATCTGGATGATTTAGAGATTTGGATAGAGAAAGTAAAGGAGAAACAGCAGCAGCCATTGTTTTTTTTAGGCCATAGTATGGGGGGATTGATAGCCGCTTTATATACGGCTGGCCGCCAGCCGCAGCTGCGCGGATTGATTCTCAGTGCCCCGGTTGCCCGCTTGGGAGAAAGTGTTTCTTCCGTCCGGAGGACATTAAGCAGACTTGTGGGCCGGATTTTTCCGGGAATGCCCACCGTTGCTATTGATCCCGAATTGCTGTCCCGAGAAAAACAGGTTGTAACGGATTATGAGAACGACCCGCTGGTGTATCATGGCAAAATTCCGGCGGTAATGGGGCTTGAATTGCTGCGGGGGCAGAAATCATTGAGAGAACAAATGGATCTCATTCAAGTTCCCGCACTTGTCATGCATGGCGGAGCGGATCTTCTGGCCAGTCCGGACGGGAGCCGTGAGCTTTACGAAGGCATCAAATCAAGGGATAAGACTTTTAAGCTTTATGAAGATATGGAACACGACCTGCTGCATGATGCGGAGCACCGGCAGGTTTTTGGTGATATCCTGGCGTGGATAAATGAACGCGTCCGCGCTGAGTGATTAAGTTTAATACATTTAATAGGAGGACTTATATTATGAAAAACAAAAGAATCTATCTCAGCGTTTTCCTGGCGCTGACCTTGCTGGGCGGCGGCCTGCATTTCGCTCATTCCGCTGTTGCCCAAGAACTGGACGAATCCATACTTAAATCCGTCCATTACCGGGAGATCGGGCCGACACGTCAAGGAGGACGGTTTGTCGATGTCGCCTGGAATGAAAAAGAGCCGAATACTTTTTACATGGCGACCGCTTCGGGTCACTTATGGAAAACAGTGGATAACGGCATATCCTATGAACCGCTGTTCACTCATGAAGACGTTTTTTCCATCGGTGATGTCGCTGTGGCCCCTTCTGATCCCAATATTGTTTGGGTTGGAACCGGGGAAGCCAATAATTCCCGTAGTTCTTACTGGGGAAATGGGATGTATAAATCCACTGACGGCGGTCAAACCTGGACGCATATGGGGCTGGTGGAATCTCATCATATCGGCGCCATAGAAATCCATCCCGATAATCCGGATGTGATGTACGTCGCGGCTCTGGGGCACCTCTATTCGGAAAATCCCGAACGGGGTTTATACAAAACCACGGACGGAGGCAAAACTTGGAATAAAGTTTTGGATGTGGTGGTGAAGGGAAAACATATCGGAGTAGTGGACTGTGTCATGAATCCCAAAAATCCCGATGTGCTTTATGCCGCTACCTATGATAAAGAAAGGAAACCGTATACCTTCAATCTCGGCGGACCCGGCAGCCGGATTTACAAAACCACTGACGGCGGTGCGACATGGAAACAGCTGGCCGGCGGTCTTCCGGAAGGCATGCTGGGCCGGATCGGCCTGGATGTCTATTTAAAAGATCCGGATATTGTCTATGCCGTGATTGAAAACGCCAACAAGCCCGGCATGTCGGATGAAGAGCGTTATAAAGAACTGCAGAACGATTTGTCCAGTCAAGGCATGATTGATGGTGAGGTCTACCGTTCCGACAATGCCGGAGAAACCTGGCGCAAAGTCAGCCCGAATGATCAAAGTATCGGAGGAGCTCCGGGATATTACTATGGACAGATAATCATCGATCCCAATGATCCGGATGTGGTGCATGTCCTGAGCGCAGCTTCGTGGGGTACATTCGATGGAGGTAAAACCTGGAAACGGCGTCCATTGGGATTTGGAGGAGACGACCATGCTTTATGGATTGATCCCCGGGATTCCAAACATATGTGGCTGGGTTATGACCATGGCATGGGCTTTACCTATGACGGCGGCAAGGATTGGGACCATCCGGATAATCTTCCCCTGGCTCAGTTTTATGCCGTAGGCCTGGATATGTCCTACCCCTATCGAGTAGCCGGCGGCCTGCAGGACAACGGATCTCATTTGGGACCCAATACAAAGAGAGGCGGAGATCCTGTTTACTTTGAAGACTGGCAGCGCATGGGCGGCGGCGACGGCATGTACAATGAATTTGACTGGAAAACCAACCGTTATCTGTATAATGAATCCCAATTCGGAGTGATTCAGAAAGTCGATCTTAAAACAGGAGAAACCAAGGACATCGGCTATCGGCATGAAGACCCGGAGATGCGGTGGAATTGGTGTGCGCCCATCGTGGTGTCTCCTCATAATCCGGATGTTATTTATCACGCCGGGAATAAAGTGGTGCGTTCACCTTACCGTGGAGAAAGCTGGGAAGTCATCAGCCCTGACCTTTCAACCAACAATCCTGAATTCTTAACCACCGGTAAGGGAGGAGACGGAAATATTCAGTATTGTACTATCACCGCATTTGATGAATCTCCGCTGGTGGAAGGATTGCTTTGGGCCGGAACCGATGACGGCAATGTCTGGGTTTCTAAGGACAGTGGTGAAAACTGGACCAAGCTGAATGACAACGTAACCGGTAATCCCGGATATTGGGTCAGCCGGGTTACTCCCTCATGTCATTATGCGGGGACCGCGTATCTTTCTTATACCGGATACCGCCGGGATGATTTCCGGGCGTTTCTTTATAAAACGGAGGATTATGGTCAAACCTGGACCTCTCTGGCTGATGATCTGCCCGATGAGCCTGTCAATGTTATCCGGGAAGCGCCGGATAATCCGGATGTCCTTTTTGCCGGCACCGAATTTGCCATGTATGTATCGATTAACGGAGGCAAGACATGGAACCGGATGAAAGGCAATATGCCCACGCAGCCGGTGCATGACATGAAGATCCATCCCCGGGAAAAAGATCTGGTTGTGGCGACTCATGGCCGTGGTATTTTCATAACGGATATATCGTGGATTGAAAAGCTTAGCTCCGGCGTTTTGTCCAAAAAGGTATGTTTATTTCCGCTTCTTCCTAAAGTTAAATGGGTGGACAACAACCGGACAAATTATAGTTCTGATAATTTTGAAGGGGAAAGCAAACCTTTAGGAGTTCCAATCAATTATTATCTGGCTGAAGCTTCTGATAGCAAAGTGAGAATAAAGATATATCAGGGACAGGAATTGATCAATCAGCTGGAAGGGCCGG
>CAYRTV010000194.1:0-212 GCA_964427225.1 uncultured Eubacteriales bacterium | reverse complement strand
TGTACAGTGCAATCTTCGCAGTCTCGTCGCTCATTTCGTCGCTTGCTTTGAATCAGCTGGAAGGGCCGGCTGAAGCTGGAATGAACCATGCTGTCTGGGATATGACAAGGAAGAAAGAACGGTCGGAAGCGGATAAGAAACGGATAAAAGCAATGATTGAAAGGTATGCAGCCTATGGGTTCACACCTCAAATTGACCCGGATTATGAACAT
>CAYRTV010000193.1:4132-5694 GCA_964427225.1 uncultured Eubacteriales bacterium | reverse complement strand
CATTGACTTTAATATCCACCTTAAGAATGTTGTCTTGGAAGGCGTACTTCTCGGCCCATTCAATGATGATAACCCCTTCTCCGATATAATCTTCCCAGCCTAAATCTTCAATTTCTCCTATGGAATTCAACCGGTAAAAATCAAGATGATAAACCGGAACTTCCGCGTAATAGACATTGAGGATAGTAAACGTCGGACTGCAGACTTGATTAATGTCTTCCAACCCTAATCCGGCCGCAATTCCTTTGGTAAATACGGTTTTGCCGGAACCCAATTCCCCGGTCAAACCGATTATTTCATCTCCCCTGAGATTATTCCCCAGTTCCTTCGCGATGCGGAAGGTTTCTCCCTCGGAATAGGAAATAAATTCTGACTTATTCATCCCACTTAGGCCTGCACTTTCCGGTGGACCAGCGTTTTGACCGCTTCCGGCAGACAGCTGATGATGTCTCCCGCCAGCAGGGATTTCTCGCTCATTTTTTTCGCCGCGATATCGCCGCTCAAACCATGTACATATACACCGGCAGCCACAGCATCGCAAAGATTATCTTCCTGTATGATCATGGCTCCCAGCATTCCGCTCAGAACATCTCCGGAGCCGCCGGTCGCCATCCCCGGATTTCCGGTGGGATTGATAAACAAATGCCCATCAGGGTCGGATATTAAAGTGCGGTATCCTTTCAAGACAACATAGATATTGTATTTTCGGGCGAATTCCGGAACCAATTGAATTTTATTCTGTAAGACTTCTTTGGTACCGGATTGAAGCAAACGAGCAAATTCGCCGGGATGAGGAGTCAGAACCGCAGGTGCCTGCAGACTAGATAAAATTCCAATCTCTTCTGAAATGATATTAAGCGCATCGGCATCCAGAATCATCGGAATCTTCAGCTTCGGCAGCATTTTTTTTATCAAGCGGGAGGTGGATTCCTGGGTGGACAATCCGGGTCCGATCATGACCGCATCCATTCCCTGCAGCAGAGACAGTATTTTATCCAAACCGTCTTCCGACAGGGTCCATTCGGATGTCTCGGGCAGAGGCTCGGTCATTAATTCTTCCATGGAACGGGCAACAATCGGGACACAGCTCTTTGGCGTCCCCACAGTGACAAGACCCGCTCCCATTTTCAAAGCGGCCCTTCCGGACATAGCAGCCGCACCGGTTTTTCCCAAAGAGCCGGATAAAATAAAAAGATGACCGTATGTCCCTTTGTGGGTATTCCTATCCCGTTTGGTAAAATAAGGAAGCAGCATCTTTTCTTCCGTCATGGTTAAAGTCAGAGATTCGTCCTCAAATAGAAACGGCGGGGTGCTGATATCCGCAACCACCAATTCCCCCACCAAGGTTTCGGAAGGAGGAAAAACATGCGCGATTTTGGGAGCAGCCATGGTTACAGTCAAGTCCGCTTTAACCGCCGGCCCGATAATTTGAAATTGGTCCGCGGCCAAACCGGAAGGTATATCGACAGCAACCGTGAAAGCCCGGCAGGAATTGATATCCTGAATAATCTCGGCATATCTTCCGCCGGCGGGCTTGGTTAACCCGGTGCCGAAAACTGCAT
>CAYRTV010000193.1:0-4122 GCA_964427225.1 uncultured Eubacteriales bacterium | reverse complement strand
ACCAAAATATCGGCCTGCTCCGCCGCATTCCGCTGGGCCCGCCATTGTTCCGGTGTAGCTGCTTCCTGAATTTCTATCCCCATTTTATCCGCAATCCCGCAGTTTAAACCGGCGTCTCCGGTTACGTCTTTCTTTTCAGCCAATAAAATGACTCGGACCTGTGCCCCCCGGTTGAACAAATGGCGGGCGACCACAAACCCATCTCCTCCGTTATTGCCTTTGCCCGCAATAATGACAATATTTTTTTCCTCCAAATCAGGATATCTTTGTTCTATCGCTTCCGTGATACCGCGGCCGGCGTTTTCCATTAGGATGGGTCCGATAATTCCGATTTCGGATATTGCTTTGCGGTCGATACTTTGCATTTGTTTGGCGGTTAAGACTTTCATCTTCGCTCCTCTATTTGCCGGGACTAAAAAAATTATTGCTCCCGAAATGAGACTTACTCAATTAAGCTCTCTAACCTGAATTATTCAGGCTAAACGACTCCGGACAAAATAAAAGTTTAACATAAATTCTTGTACGGTTCATCTTTCTTTACGGGGTGGAAGGGAGGGTTTTTCTTGATTACCGAGCTTTTTTATGTTACTTAAAAAGTATACATTCCCGGAAAAGGAGATACTGTATGAGCATAAAAATCGGTATTAATGGATTCGGACGAATAGGAAGAAATTTCTTTAGAGCTTCTTATAAAGACCCGGATTTGGATATTGTCGCTGTCAATGACATCACGAATGCAGAAACATTGGCGCATCTGCTGAAGTATGATTCGCTTTTAGGCCGTTTGGACGCCGAAGTCAACGCCGGCGGCGACAGCATTACGGTTGACGGTAAAAACATAAAGGTTTTAGCGGAAAAAGATCCGGCCCAGCTTCCCTGGAACGATCTGGGGGTATCGGTCGTCGTTGAATCGACCGGACTCTTCAGGAAGCGGAATGATGCTATGAAGCATATAGGCGGCGGTGCGGAAAAAGTGATCATTTCCGCTCCGGCCGGCGATCCGGATATCACCATCGTATTGGGCGTAAATGAAAACATGTATAATCCGTCCGAACATCATATTATTTCCAATGCCTCCTGCACGACCAATTGCCTTGCTCCTCCTACTAAAGTCATCCATGAAAATTTCGGCATTGAACACGCGTTCATGACCACCATTCATGCCTATACAGGAGACCAGAAGATTTTAGACGCCCCGCACAAAGATCTGCGCCGGGCACGGGCAGCCGCCGTATCCCAAATTCCAACCACAACCGGTGCCGCCAAAGCAGTGGGATTGGTGATGCCGGAATTAAACGGTAAAATCGACGGTATAGCTGTACGCGTACCCACTCCCAATGTATCCTTGGTCGATCTGGTCGCCCAGATTAACCGGGATGCAGATGAAGATGACATTAATCATGCCCTGCGGGAAGCTGCCGCCGGGCCGCTGAAAGGCATCATGGAATATACGGAAACACCCTTGGTTTCCGTTGATTTTATGGCTGATCCGCATTCATCAATTGTGGACGGCATGTTCACCCGGAAAACCGGAAACCTGGTCAAGATTTTGGCTTGGTATGACAACGAATGGGGTTACTCCTGCCGTCTCCGGGATTTGTGTAAATATATCAGGGAGTGATCAATATGTTGTTTTTTAAAGATATAGATGCAGCCGAAAAAATGATTTTTGTCAGGGTTGATTTCAACGTTCCGCTTAATGACAAAGGTGAAATCACGGATGATACCCGTATTCAAGCCGCGCTTCCGACTTTAAAACACCTGCTGGAACAAAAAGCCAAGGTCGTGGCAGCCTCACACTTGGGACGGCCGAAAGGGAAAAAAGTACCGGAACTCAGCCTCAAACCTGTTGCGGAAAGGCTTTCGCAGCTTTTAGAACAGCAGGTTGAAATGGCGCCCGACTGTACCGGTAATAAAGTGGAAGAAATGAAATCATCGCTCAAACCAGGTCAAATTTTGCTGTTGGAGAACCTTCGGTTTGACAAGGGTGAGAAAGGGAATGATGACGCATTTGCCCGCAGTCTGGCTGCTGGGATTGATATCTACATCAATGATGCTTTCGCCGCCTGCCACAGGGCGCATGCTTCCATAGCCGGAGTTCCCAAGCATGTAAAAAACGCTGCAGCCGGATTTCTGCTTCGCCAGGAAATCGATTATTTCGAACGGATCCTGCATGCGCCCCAAAAACCATATCTGGCTATACTTGGTGGAGCGAAGGTATCGGATAAAATTCCTGTTATGGAAAATTTGCTGGACAAAGCGGACGATATACTCATCGGCGGAGCCATGGCGTATACATTTTTTACCGCCCAGGGAAAAAAGACCGGCAAATCATTAGTTGAAGAGGGCAAAATGGATACAGCCGCGGATATCCTGAAAAAGGCGGAACAGAAAGAGGTTTCCATTCATCTCCCCGTTGATCATATTGTTGCATCCGCGCCCGAAGACGATGCGGAAACAGAAACCATCTCGGGATTGCCAATTCCCGAGGATAAAATGGGGGTGGATATCGGTCCTGAAACCATCCGGAAATTTTCTCAGATAATTTCCCGGGCCAAAACCATATTCTGGAACGGTCCGATGGGGGTTTTCGAGGTTGATCCCTTTTCCAAGGGAACAACCGGAATCGCTGAAGCTGTAGCGAACTCCAAAGCCCTGTCTATTGTCGGAGGAGGTGATTCTGTGTCAGCGTTGAAAAAATCAGGAGTTGACGATCAGATATCTCATGTTTCTACTGGCGGAGGCGCATCCCTCGAACTCATCGCCAATGGAACTCTTCCCGGCATCGAAGCCCTTACGGAGAAATAAATATGCCTTTGACCAACCAAAAACCATTTATCGCTGGAAATTGGAAACTCCATAAAACCAATACGGAAGCTGTTGAGCTTGTCCGGTCGATTTTAAATGAAGTCGAGAATATTTCCAACAACGATGCCGATATGGTCGTGATGCCCCCTTATACGGCCTTGGCTCCGGTCTCAGACATTCTGAACGGCAGCCGGGTTAAGTTGGGAGCTCAGAATTTCTACTGGGAAGATGAAGGTGCTTTCACCGGCGAAATTTCCGCACCTATGCTCAAGGACGCCGGCTGCCGTTTTATTATTGCAGGTCATTCCGAGCGCCGGCAATATTTCGGGGAAACCAATGAGACCGTCAACAAAAAAATTCACGCCGCCCTTTCCCATCAAATCATTCCTATCATGTGCATCGGCGAAACCCTTGAAGAAAGAGAAGCCGGCCGGATTTTCCAAAAGATTGAAACTCAGTTAAGCGAAGGACTGGAAAATATCTCGGAAGAACAAATTCAAAACACCATCATTGCGTATGAGCCGATATGGGCTATCGGGACCGGCCGCACCGCTAAGCCTGAGCAAGCCGGTGATGTTCATGATCTTATCCGTGATAAATTAACCGAAAAGTATGGAAAAGAAACAGGCGACTATGTTATAATCCTTTACGGCGGTTCGGTAAAACCGGAAAACGCCTATTCGCTCATAAAAGAGAAAAATATCAATGGTGCGTTGATCGGCGGTGCATCTTTGCAGGCCGCCTCATTCGCAGAAATAACGAGAGAAGCGATAAAAGCTTACAGAGAAAAGTAAAATGGTTACCTTTATTACAATTATTCATGTTATTGTGAGTCTTGTTTTGATTGCCGCTGTTCTGCTGCAGTCCGGAAAAGCAGCTGACCTTGCCGGCGCCTTCGGCGGTGGAGGAAGCCAGTCAACATTCGGTCCCCGCGGAGGCCAGACTATCTTATCCAAACTGACAACAATCTGTGCCGTACTTTTCATGCTGACATCATTGGGTTTGTACATTATGTCCGCCCGCGGTACACAATCCCTGCTTAGGGATGAAGGCACTCCCGTTGAGAAAAAACCTGCTGTGACTGAAACAGAAGAAAAGAAAACCCAGCCGACTGAGAAAAAAGAAGCGGAAACCGAAAAGAAACAGCCGGAAGAGAATAAACAGGAAACGCAACCCGAAAAATCCTAACCTTTTGCCGCCCTTTCATTCAAGGATGCCGAAGTGGTGGAATTGGCAGACACGCATGGTTGAGGGCCATGTGGGCGTTAAGCCTGTGGGGGTTCGAATCCCCCCTTCGGCATTTTAATTTCCGAC
>CAYRTV010000192.1:0-5715 GCA_964427225.1 uncultured Eubacteriales bacterium | reverse complement strand
CGTGGTAGTCACCATGCCAGCACTGCTGTTAATCTCGCAGAATCACTCGCACCTTACCCTATGACTTCCAGAATTCAGTGCTGCTGATTTCCCTACCCTTTCCCCTGGAACAGCAGCAGATAGCCCGGTTTACTCAAGATTTATTTGAATTCCTGCTTTTCCTTACATTTTTCATCATGCTTGCTGTTTTGCTGCTGGCAAGAGGCTTAGGGGGAACAATCATTCAACCCATACGCAATTTACTTGCGGGTACCCGGGAAGTGGGGCACGGCAACCTCGAAGTTTCGATTCCCTACCCCCACCGGGATGAGATGAAAACTCTCATCGACGGATTTAACACTATGGTAAAAAACTTGAAGAAACAGCAGCAGGAATTAGCGGATATCAGCAAGAAACTTGCTTGGGCGGAAATGTCGCGCAAAGTGGCTCATGAAATTAAAAACCCTCTTACCCCCATCCAGCTCTCTGCCGAACATCTGCTGCGGGTTTATGAAGACAGGCGGGAAGATTTCGAGCAGACCCTTAAAGAATCCACCTCCTATATTGTTTCCGAAGTGGAAAATCTCAGGCGGATCGCACAAGAATTTTTGGAAACATCCCGCCAGGCCACCGTCAAGAAACAACCGGTGGACATGAAAGATATCCTCGAAGAAACTATCCGTCCTTACCAAAATATTCTACCGGAGCGAATCCAGATCCAAAAAAAACATGAAGGCCGCAGTTTCATCATATTCGGGGACCTCGCGAAGATTAGAATCGTTCTCCGCAATATACTGACCAACTCCATTGAAGCTATCGAAAAAAAAGGAATTATTTCCATTTATTTGCAGGAACGGCAGGAAACGGTTTTATTGAGAATCAGCGACAACGGAGAAGGTTTGAAACCTGAAAACCTTGAAAATATTTTTGAGCCTTATTTTTCGACAAAAGCAAGCGGGACCGGCCTCGGCCTCCCTATCGCAAAAAAGATCATTGCCGATCACGGCGGAGAGATTCATTCCGAATTAAATCAGCCTAAAGGGATGACTTTCATCATTACCCTGCCCAAACACCTGGATTAATCCATTTTAGGCCCCTCCAAACGACTAAATTTCAACAGCATACCTGTGCTGATTGGACATTTTCAAACATTCAGGTAAAATAGGATATCAATGCGAAAAACGATTATTATTTGGCTGTTCGCGATCTTAATGACTATAGGGATGCCGTCTATTCATGCGGAAGATTATATCAGTTTGAAATTCAGCTATGCCGGGAACAGTGCATCTCCTGGAGATATCAATACCTGGGTCAATTCGTATAACCAATTATGGACGGATTGGCAGCAATCTTATGGAGGGCAGCTGCAGGGAGGATTCACGCCGCTGGATTACAATGCGGCTTTGGAAGTCGAAATGAGAATCCCTGTTTTTTCCGGCTTGGCCCTGAATCTGGCGGGAAGCCGCTTGACCGCATCCGGGGAAGGACAGATTGAATTCGCAAATCAATCCACCGGCCTCCAGGAGACCCAATTTATCGGCAATAACGTGTCGGCAACACCGATTAAAATAGGATTCAGCTATACATACCCGGTTCCTTATCTTGGAGGACTTTATATCACGGCTCAGGCAGGCAGACATATCATATTTTATCAGCACGACCTTCAGGACAATTACACAGCTGAGATCACCCGGGGTTCCAAGGTCTATGAATACTGGTATGAAAAGGGCCAGTCATTCAGCTCTGAAGGATTGGGTTATTACATCTCCCTGGGAGCGGAATTTGATATCATTAAATACATCGCCGTTGTTCTGGAAGGCGAACAGGTTTGGTCAACTGCGGATGGATTTAAAGGTCCCCATTCCTATCAAGGTTTCTTAGGAGAAACTCCTTTTTCAGAATCCGGAAAAGCATCTCTTTTCTATTATGAAAGCAATCAATGGAATCTAGGCCGTTATTATTCCGTATTGACCGGGCATGAACGTCCTCCGGAAAGTTCCTCAATACGAAACCTCAGACAGGGTGAATTTCAATTTGATAATTTTTCTATAAAATTAGGAATTCGATTTAAATTCTGAAAAAACAGCGGAGCATACCATGGCCCAAGTATTAGTGACTTATTTCAGCCAAACCGGAAATACGGAGAAAGTCGCACAAGCGATTTACGAAGAAGTGGATAGTGAAAAAACAATCAAGCCGGTCGAAAAATTAAGCGAAAACGATATCAAACATCATACTCTCATTTTCGTGGGATTTCCCGTTCATGCGCATACCGTGCCGTATATTATGGAAAAGCACCTGCGCGATATCCCTTCAGGAAAAAAGCTTGCTCTTTTTTCCACACACGGCAGCATCAGAGGAAGTCAGTTATCGAACGAAGCTTTGGAATATGCCGCGGTTTTGGCATCAAAAACCAAGATATTAGGAACCTTTTCATGCCGGGGAAAAGTCTCTTCGCAAGCTTTGGAACGGTTCGAAAAATCTCCCGAGCACCGGACGTGGGCTGAAATGGCTCCCACTGCCGGTTCGCATCCGAATAAGAAAGATCTAGATGAAGCAAAGGAATTTGCCCGCACCATCCTCGATTTAAGCCGGTCATAAAAATATGGATTTTAAGCCGGGCTTTTAATATACCGAGTAATCAAAGGGCCGGGGTCCTTTTTCTTTTAATTCAATCAAAACACCATTGGTATTTTCAGGATGAATAAAAATAATCCGGCTGCCGGCGGCACCCTTGACAGGTTCCGGCTGGATAAAACGCACCCCTTTTGACTCTAGGCTGCGGATTAATTCATCGACATTTTCAACGGCAAAACAAAAGTGATGAATCCCCTCCCCTCTTTTTTGCAGAAACTTAGTCACGGGTGAATCGTTTCCTGCCGGAGTGATCAATTCCACCGACGGTCCCTTCCCGGTTTCTAATGCCGCAACTTCCACACCCCGCTCTTCAATTTTTTCTTTCTTTGGCAAGGGCAAATTAAACAAGCCGCACCATTTCTTTATACTTGCATCCAGATCCTTAACAGCGATCCCTATATGATCAATATTTTTTATCATTCCCGCTTTCCTTTCATTTTAGCGATCAAGCGGTCCGCTATGGTATACGGATCCGATTTTCTGGCGTATATCTCTTCAACATATTTTTCAAATTCCTGCTCATCCACTCCCTGGGTTATGACACCAAATATGCGTTCCCTAATCAGATCTTTCAACATCCAATAAATCAGCCGTTTTTTTCGAACCTCACGTACTGAAGCGTTTCGCTGGGATCGCAATGTCTCAATTTCTTCAATCAGCCTGCCGATATTTTCTCCTGTTGTAGCAACAGTTTTTATTACCGGAGGCACAGCTTTTTGATTAAGACCGAGTTCCAGCATGGCCCTCAGTTGGCGTTCGGTTTTATCCGCTTCCGGAGAATCCGCTTTATTGAGAACAAAAATATCTCCAATTTCCATAATACCGGCTTTAAAGGCCTGAATGTCATCTCCGGCGCCGGGGGTCAATATCACAACAACCATATCAGCCAGCTTTACGACTTCGACTTCATCCTGACCTACACCTACGGTTTCGACAATAATGACATCTTTTCCAGCGGCTTCCAATACGGAAATCGCTTCTCCCGTTGACTTCGCCAGGCCTCCCAAATGACCGCGGGTAGCCATACTGCGAATAAATATATCTTCATCCACTGAGTGCCGCATCATTCTGATTCTATCTCCCAGAATGGCACCGCCGGTGAAAGGGCTGGAAGGATCCACAGCTATAATGCCGACCTTTCGCTCCGATTCCAAGTAGTGCTCTATCATCTGGTCAACCAGAGTGCTTTTGCCGGAACCAGGGGAACCGGTTAGCCCGAGAATAAGCGACTGTCCCGTATGAGGAAAAATGGTTTTCATCACCTCACGGGCGGCGTTATGATTATTTTCTATGAGGGAAATCGCCCGTGCAACGGCACGGGGATTCCCGCGGAGAATCTCAGAAGCGATATCCATTGCCGGTTAAATTTCCGAAAGCACCTGCTGTGCAATTATCCAGCGCTGCACTTCAGAAGTGCCTTCTCCGATTGTCCCCAATTTGGAATCCCGGTAATATTTTTCCACCGGATATTCTTTACTGAAACCATATCCCCCATGAATTTGAACCGCCCAATTGGATACTTTAACCGCCAATTCGCTGGCAAATAATTTTGCCATCGCCGATTCCTTGGGGATCTTTTTTCCCTGGTCTTCTAAAAAAGCCGCGCGGTAGGTAAGAAGCCTGGCCGCATCCAACTCAGTGAACCCGTCCGCCAGCATCCATTGAATGGCTTGGAAATTTGATATCGGCTGATTGAATTGTTCTCGTTCACGGGAATATTTCAGACTGGCTTCCAATGCTCCGGCCGCCACCCCCAAGGCAAATCCGGCAATACTGATCCGTCCACCGTCTAATATGCTCATAGCCTGGCGATATCCGCTTCCGAGTTCGCCGATTAGATTTTCTTCCGGAACAGCTGCATCTTCAAAAATCAATTCAGCCGTATCAGCGGCACGAATTCCCAGCTTATCTTCCTTTTTACCGACCGAAAATCCTTCTGTTCCCTTATCCACAATGAAAGCAGATATGCCTTTGCGGCCTTTTGCCGGATCAGTTAAAGCCATAATCACTAATATTTCAGCCAGGGAGCCATTGGTTATAAACATCTTTGAGCCGTTTAGGATCCAGCGCCCGTCTCTTTTTTCCGCCGTGGTTTTTAACGCAGCGGCATCCGACCCGGCCCCCGCTTCCGTCAATCCCCAGGCACCTAAGGTTTCGCCTGCGGCCAGCCGGTTCAAGTATTTTTCTTTCTGCCGGTCTGAGCCATGCAAGTTTATATGATTGCTGCATAAAGAGTTATGCGCAGCTACGACCAGCCCGACCGATGGATCGACTTTGGATAACTCCTCTAATATCAAGACATAATCGAGATTTGAATAGCCTGCTCCTGAGTATTCGGGGGGAATCACAATTCCTAAAAGACCCATTTCAGCTAATTTTTTTGTAAAGACTTCCGGCCAGCGGCCTTCCTTATCGCTTTCCTTGACTAAGGGGGTAATTTCTTTTTGAGCAAATTTTTGGATCGATTCTTTGAGAATTTTTTGCTCATCAGATAATAAAAAATCCATCAGAATCTCCTTCTGCCATAATTTGATGTCATCTATACTCCCATGCTTTCATCATATTAACCGGGATTGTATGCGGAATCAAGTAAAAGTAAGGCTTCATTGACATCCCTGGGAAAATCCTCTAGAGTGGATATTTCTGAAACCATTAGCAGCCTGTGGTGTATACCGCTTCGGCTCCGGACAAAAAAGTAAATGATTTTAAGAATAATATTCTATGCTCTAATTGGATATTTTATTTATTTATTGATAAAATTTTTTCAGGGCATACAGAAAGCAAGTCAAAGAGTTTCTTCTTCTTCCCAAAAAACCGGCATGATGGTCAAAGACAGCACGTGCAATACATATCTGCCGGAAGAAGATGCCATAAAAGAAAAATATAAAGGCCGGATTTATTATTTTTGTTCTAAAAAATGCCGGGATAAATTCCTTGAATCTCAAAAAAAATCGTCGTCTTGAAAGTACGGCGGGAATTCCTCATTCAAGGCGCCAGACTCCAGACATCAATAGTGACGGTTTCTTTTAAGGAAACTTGCTCATGTTCGAAATGAGCGGGGACAACATATGATTCACCTGATTTCACCACAAATTGCTC
>CAYRTV010000191.1:0-5719 GCA_964427225.1 uncultured Eubacteriales bacterium | reverse complement strand
TTACGGCCGGATAAGTTCAATACACCGGAATTGATCGACCGCGACCCGGAATCTTTTTATCATGATGAAGAGCTGAAAAAAGAACAAGCTGAGGTCAGGAAACAGCGCCTGGCTGAAAATCCCAACGCCTACGCAGACGGCTGGGCCTACGGCCGCTCATGGGAAATTTATGATGCAGCCGATAATGAGTTTTATGACGGAGCCCAAACCGATCTGGCTTTGAGCACTCTTAAAAGGCTTAAAGAAAAAAATCAGCCGTTTTATTTAGCACTGGGATATTACCGCCCCCATCTTCCGTTTGTGGCACCGAAAAAATACTGGGACCTCTATGACCGGGATAAAATATCTCCAGCACCCAATCCGTATTTACCCGAAAACTCCCCTATTATGGCTATGAATTCGGCCTATGAATTGACTGGCTGCTATGATTTGGAATGGGTAAAACATCCTTCTGCAGAAAAACTTCCGGAAGAAACCGGCCGGCTGCTCAAACACGGCTATTACGCTTCAGTCAGCTTTGTAGACGCATGTTTCGGCAAACTGATAAACGGAGTCAAAGAATTAGGTCTCGATAAAAACACCATCATTGTGGTCTGGGGTGACCACGGCTGGAAACTGGGGGAACACGGCAGCTGGTGCAAGCAAACGAATTACAACATTGATACCCGGGTGCCTTTGTTTATCCGGACTCCGGAAATGAAAACGACAGGCAAAAAATGCCGGCAATTGGCGGAGATGGTTGACCTCTATCCAACTCTTTGCGATCTGGCGGGCATATCCATTCCAGCGGATATGGAAGGAATTAGTTTGAAACCATTACTGAATAATCCGGATCTGGAATTAAAAGACGCGGCTTTCAGTCAGTATGTCCGCCGTCCGAAGAATTCACCTGACGGTAAACGGTACATGGGCTATTCCATGGTGACCAAGCAATACCACTATGTGGAATGGTATCATTGGAGCGATGAAACAAAGCAAGCTGGTGACCTGGCAGCGGTGGAACTATATGATAATCGAGAAGACCCTCAAGAAAACATCAATATCGCCGGATCTCCGGAAAGCCAGGGCACCGTCCGCCGGCTGGCAAAAAAACTCCAAGATGGACCGTTTCTCTCACTGCCCTCGCGGAAATAATATCCTCTCGTCACCCCCAGAGCGAATCGATAGGAGGTCTGTTCTGTCTTTTCAGTCAGGTCGTTTTTTTATTCCAAGGCATTTTACTTATTTCTATTGACGGCCTGTTTTCCCTCCGTATATCATAAAGATTTGGATATGAAGGAGGTTATATGGATCATGATCCTTTGAAAACAGCCCGGCAGTGTCGGCATTATGCCATGTGCAAGATCGATTATTTGGGAACCGGCCTGTGTCCGTCCGGACCGGAAAAACATTTTACGGCTTATTATCCCCAGGGCCGCATGGATATTTACGCTGCCTTGAAGCAGAATCAGATTCCTCTAACGGAAGGATTGATTGATATCGCCGATACCTGCACTCTGTGCGGAATATGCGACCATCAGTGTCATTTTATAACCGGTATGAGGCCGGTTATGGTGATGGAGAGCCTCAAGCGTGAAGTCCAGTCCCGGCTGGACAAAGGAGATCAAGTTCAATCAGCTCCTCGGGATAATATCCTGGAGCAGCTGCAGAACATCACCGGTCCGGAATGGGCAAGCAATGATCCGGCCGTTCTCGCCGCTTATGCCGACGACCCCTTTCCCCTTAAAGCAAGAAAGATGCCCCGCTGTGTTGTCCTTCCCGGTTCAACCGAAGAAACAGCTGCGTTGGTTAAGCTGGCTCGAAAACACGACATTCCGACAGCGGTCCGGGGAAGCGGCGCAAGTGTATACGGCATGGTTTTTACGGAAGGGATTGTCATTGACATGAACCGTATGAATACAATAATCATTGACCCGATTAACTGGACCGCAGAAATCGGTGCCGGTGTAACAGCCTTCGAGCTGCAGCAAGCTGCATCCGGTCAAGGGCTCCGGGCCAATACAGCCGAACCTGCCGCCACAGTTTGCGGCAATATTATCTGCACCGGGCTTTTTTCCACCTGGGGGGCTGCGTACGGCACCATGGCGGATAACTTCATTGACATGGAGTTTGTTGATGAGGAAGGCCATGTTTTTTGCCTCAGTGATCCAGCGGCCCCAAACCTATATGCTTATGAGCATCATCCTAAAACCCCTCCCGGCATCTGTACCCGGGCTGTGATTCCCCTCTATCCGGTTACTGATGATGAAGAGAGCCTCTTGATTCCATTTGCCGATTTTGAAAGCGCGGTCATTCTAGCCCGCGAATTAAATGTACGGCGGATAGGGCTGTCCATTGCTGTTCTCGGACCCCACTACATCACCTCCTTTCTCGCCCCGACTCTGAAATTGGCAAAACAGCTTAAGGATAATTTAAGTTCCGGTCTCGGTATTCAATCAGCGGTTTATGTGGTTGCAGATAAATACGGCCGGAATGCCATCAAAGAGCTGGCCGGCCCTGTCATTGACGAGAAAATTCTTAAGAAAATCATGCTTGGCCTGCCCCGGCTTATGGATTCGGAATGGCTCGATTTTCTGCGGATACAGGAAAGCGGCCTGCAGCCGTATGAAATCCTGTGTGACCCGGACGCTGCTCCTCTTATAGATACCATTCTCCAGCCGTCTCCGGAAACAGCCGCTGCTCCTATCGAAGACGACCTTCGGGACTTTTATGTCTCTTTGTTTGAAAATCCTCACTACACCAACGGCACCTGGCTCAGCATGAATAGAATTGTCAGCTGCCGGATGGGCCGGGAAAAACACATCTTCGCTTTCCTTGTCTACCTTCCGGCAGATGACATGGTTCTTATCAATCATATCAATGCCACTTTCGCAGATACAGCAGAAGAATTGGGGATCGATCATGATTTCGGGTTCATCACTCCAATGGATTTTGGGAAACGCATCGTGCTTGAGTATGATTATTACCTGGATCAAACTTCGGATGAAGATAAAAGAAAAGCCGGAGAAGTCATGAGCCGGCTGGTTCCATGGCTCGATGATCTGGCGTTAAACAGGACCGGAGTCACTTGGATCAAAACCTTTTTTTCGCAGGGATGTGTCCGGAAAGAAGGCTTTTTTTATGAAGGTTTCCGCCAAAGAAAGAATGATATTGGCTGAAAACCAGGGTGTTTTTCTGACCGGAGGGACCGGTTTTCTGGGCAGCCATATTGGTGCTGAGCTCCTCCGGCGGGGACAAAAAGTTTGGTTTCTCGTCCGCTCGGGGAAAAAAACATCAGCCGAAAAACGCTTAGCCCGAATTCTCGACTGGCATGAACTTGACACAAAGAGCAGGAATAATGCCGTCCTAGTCCAAGGCAAGCTGGATTGTCCGGATTTAGGCATCAAATCCGGGATGAATCGCCTCACTCAAAAAAGAATTGATCAAATTATTCATTGTGCCTCAGATACGTCTTTTTCTGCAAGAAAAAGCAAGCAGGTTTGGACAGCCAATGTCGAAAGCCTGCAAAATCTAATAAACTTTACCGCAGGAATACGCTGCCGCCGGTTTATTCATCTCAGCACGGCATATGCGGCTGGCCGCACAAACGGACCCTGTAAAGAAGAGCCTGTTAATGCACGGCATTTTTTCAATGTTTATGAGGAATCGAAAGCTGCCGCGGAAAATTATCTGCGTTCTCAATGCCGGGCCTTGGGGATTGAACTTTCCATTATTCGGCCCTCGATTGTGTACGGGGATTCCCGAACCGGAAGAACCCTGCGCTTCAACGCCCTCTATTACCCGGTCAAAACCGCCCTTTTTTTAAAAAAAATATACCGGGAAGATATCATCAAGCATGGAGGCAAAAAGGCAGCCGCTGCAGGAGTCAAACTAGAGAAGGATGGAACGGTCCGGCTTCCTTTGCGGATTGAGATCAATAATACTGGAGGGGTTAACCTGATTCCCGTCGACTTTTTTGTAAAAGCTTTTTTCGCCGTCACCGAAGCTGATACCGACAATGGTATCCACCACATTGTCAGCCCGGAACCGACTAAAATCGAAGATATAATCAGATATGCCTCGTCGCAATTCAAACTGGAAGGCATCCGGGCGTGCAACTCTGAAGAATTCACAAATGAACCTCGGAACATGCTGGAACGGCTTTATGAACGCTATTTGGATGCTTATCTTCCCTATATGCGGGATAAACGCATCTTTCTTACTGACAACACCTCTCCTATTTTGGAAAAGTGCGGAATCACTTGCCCTCTTTTCAATGAACCGATTTTCCGCCGCTGTATGACCTATGCCGAATCGCAAAGATGGTCCTGATCTCATGCATACTATTTTCTTGAATAAATGAGATATGATATATATATCCTGGAGAATAAATCAGTTGTGAAACCCGCTATGATCCATACAAATCCAAAGATCGAAAAAAAATTAATCCATTCAGTCAGACAAAAAAGCATTGCAGAAGAATTGTCTTAAGTAGAATCTTTAAGTCCATTAGCCCGGGAATTATTAAAAAGAGCAATCGCCCGCCGGAATCGTGGGATGAGCAAGAAAGGAATAGATTGTCTTTTTGTAAAATATCATTATGGAGCTGGCGGGCCTGCCGGATTTTCAATTCATTCAAGACCGCATTCCAGCTACGGCCGGCCATGCCAACCTTGATTTATTTGGATACCCTGCAGCCTCAAGACCTGATGAAAAACGCTGTCATTCAGGCTGTATTCGCTTACCATGCCGCGATGGCCGATGAACGGATTCCCCGAAAAAGCCTTATCAAAGAACCGGAAATACAATAAAATTGAAAGAAATTCTAAAACGAGATTGTCCTTAACAGATAATCTGCAGATTTTTTTTAATCCTCAACCAACTCAATCCGGTACTGCACTAAACCCTTAGGATCGGGACAAGAAAAACAATTTTCGTTTTTCACCCAATGATCGCCCTGCAGGTTGTCCTTTTCCGCAAACAAAGGAAAAACCGGCATCATGCTCTGGAGTGCCCAGATACAAACATGCTGCCCCTCCGGTATGGTCAGTTTCGCGCCCTCAACAAAAAAACAATCCCCCACTCCAACGGGCAGATCACAATGCCCTTTTATTTCCGCCACAGTCACTTTTATTTTCGCCATGATGATGCCTCCGTTGTTATATTATACAAAAAGAGGAAAGAAAAAAATTCAGGCCCGGCCAAACTTCAGATTGTTCTATAAAACAGGAGTTTTTCCTGATTTACTTGTCATTCCCGAAACGTTTCACTTTTGCCTTTTCACTTTTAACTCTTGAGAAACAAAATGAAATCCAGCTTCAAAGAAACTCTGCGCGGATACGGTGCACCCCTGTTGAGAGTGCGGGGCCGGACAATGGAGGGTGCCCGACCCCGCAAGCCGGTTATAAGAAGACTTCGCTGTTAAACGAGTTGGATTCCAATTTGGTTATTTTATCGGAAAATTCATTTGTAATGTGAGCATATCTTTTAGACTCAGATGCCGAAACCCACCATAGTCCGATTCGCTCCTTTTCCAATCCCAGCGCTCCCATAATGCTCTGAAGCATGACAAATCTGCGGCGGGTGTTGTAATTTCCCTTCTGATAATGGCAGTCACCCGGATGACACCCCATCATCATCACACCATCGGCTCCTTTTAGGTAGGCTTTCAATACAAACAAGGGATCAATTCTCCCTGAACACATGACCCGGATAACCTTAATGGTAGGAGGTATTTTCA
>CAYRTV010000190.1:0-5773 GCA_964427225.1 uncultured Eubacteriales bacterium | reverse complement strand
GTCCCATCAGCTGCGCAGCCCGATAGTAGCCATCGCGCAATATTTTGAAACCATTATGTCAGGAGCGGTGGGACAGGTTTCTCCCCAGCAGGAAAACATGCTGAAAAAGGCAAAAGACCGCCTGGAGGGATTGCTGACGCTTATCAATGATTGGCTGGATGCAGCACGAATGAACACCGGCGAACTGGTAAAAAAATTCAAACCGGTTTCCCTGCAGGATCTGATTAAAGAACAGGTGGAATTTCTGAAACCTATGGCAGAAAAAAAGGCGGTCACTCTCAATCTGGCCGAATCACAAGGTGAAGACCGGGTTTTGGGAGATAAGGATACCTTGGAACAGGTTTTTTCCAACTTGATAACCAACGCTGTCAAATATAACCGGGAAGGCGGAGAGGTTAATATCACAATTCAGGAAGACGAGGATACCGTCACGGCTCATATCACCGATACCGGAATCGGCATTCCCAAGGATAAAATTCCTTACCTGTTTGAACAATTTTTTCAAGTGAACCGCACCAAGAAAGGTCAAGGCTCAGGCTTGGGTCTGACTATCGCCCAAAAAATCGCAGAAGCCCACAACGGGTCCATTGCCGTGAGCAGTGAAAAAGACAAGGGCAGTACATTTTCCGTCACTCTCCCTAAAGCTGGAAAGGAAACCTGATTTTCATGAACGAATAAGTCATTTTCCGGGTCAAATAAATCAGGCTGGGTTAATTTTATGAAAACATTAATTTTAGGACTGGGAAACGATCTCTATGGAGACGACGGCATAGGGCTGCATATTATTGAGTATTTGCGGCTGAAGCCGGATTTCTTTGAGGCCGTCCCCGCTGAAAAAAATCAAATTGCTCTGCATCCCTGCAGTTTGACCGGATTGGCTATTTTGGATGAAATCACAGGTTATGATAATCTGGTTATCATCGATACCATTAAACGAGAAAATCCGGTAACAGGGCGCGTCACTGTTATGGAAGAAGAAGATATCCGGCACATCCCAGGTCCTTCTCCCCATTATGTTTCCCTTCCGCAGATGATCGAAATCGGAAGGCGGCTGGGTTTGAAAGTCCCGGAGACCATAAAAATAATCGCTGTAGAAGCTAAAAACATGTACAATATGGGGGAAGGCTTAACTCCAGAAATGAAAAACGCGATCCCTGACATTCTTTCCCGGCTCAGATCCATACTAAGGACATTGCCCCATGAGTAAAAAAGAAGTGATGGTGCTTGAGGATCTTCTCGGCTCCAATAAAAAAATCGCCGGCGACATTCGCAAAAAACTGACGGATAAAGGTATTTTGGCCATCAACATACTGAGCTCCCCGGGAGCCGGAAAAACCACCCTTTTGGAAAGCCTGTCCGGCTTTTTAAATCCTGATTACAAGATGGCGGTGGTGGAAGGTGATATCGAAACCGAACGGGATGCCGACCGGATCCGGGCTAAGGGCATTCCTGCCTGGCAAATCATAACCGGCGGGGCCTGCCATCTGGAAGCAAAAATGATCGGAAAGCTCTTTTCCGAAATTCCATCCGACCTCGATTTTCTGTTTATCGAAAATGTAGGCAACCTGGTATGCCCGGCTGGATTCGACTTGGGAGAGTCTCTCCGGTTTGTCGTTCTCTCCGTTCCGGAGGGGGATGACAAGCCGAAAAAATATCCTAAAGCTTTTATGACATCGAATGTTTTGATTATCAATAAAACCGACCTGATACCAGCGCTTCCCTTTGACCCGGACCTCGCCCGGCGGGAAGCCTTGGAAATAAACCCCGGTTTGGACGTATTTCAGACCAGCGCGGCGACTGGAGCCGGGGTCAATGATGTGGCTCAATATCTCATCCAGGCATTGAAGCAATTACGGGCTTAAAATATGCACGAACTTTCCTTGATCGCCAATCTATTCGAGATCATGGAAGAAAAAGCCCAGGAAAAAAACGCCACAAAAATTACATTCGTGAAACTTCTTGTCGGTATCCATTCCGGTGCTGTTCCGGAATTGCTCAAAAGCGCATTCGATATATATAAAAAAGATACCATGGCCGCCGATGCCGAACTTGAAATTGAAAAAGTTCCGCTGCGGATCAAATGCGGGAAATGCGGCCACAAGATGGAGAAGGAAGACCTGGCATTTTCCTGTGACCGGTGTGGATCCAATCAGCTTGAAACCCTCGCCGGCACCGATATGATTCTCCAGAAAATGGAGTTAGAAGTAGACGAATAGATGGGAAAAAAGCCGCTGGTCCGCCGCTTTCTGGACCTGCCCCTGCGGCTAAAATTCACCCTCAGCTTTTTAGTGGTGATTTGCTTGGGAGGGATCATTACGCTGACTCTGGGCACTCGGCTGGAACACCGGACCATCATTTCCCTGGCTCAGGCCAAAGTGGAACATGATCTGGATGCCGCCTGGATGGTTTACCAGGAAAAGCTGAATGATATCCGGGACCTGGTTCGCCTCAATGCCATGCGCGAATCCATTCAAAGAGCGCTGAAGAACCGCAAACGGGATATTCTTTTCCGCTATCTGAACAAGGTCCGCCTTGATTTTGATCTGGATGTTCTAACCATTACCGATCGGAAAGGCACTGTCATTCTCCGAACCTCCCAGCCGGATATGCGGGGGGACAATCAGTCCCATGACCCCCTGGTCTTATCCGCATTGCAAGGGAAAATAGAAGCAGCCACCCAAATCATTCCCCAGGAAGAATTACTGAAGGAAGATAAAGAATTGGCCCAGCGCGCTTATGTGGACATTCTCCCCACTCCCAAGGCCGCCCCTCAGAAAAAAAATGCAGAGGCCGATGGAATGGTGATGAAGGCCGCTGCCCCGCTGCTGGATGAAGCTGGGCGGATTATCGGTGTTTTATACGGAGGTATTCTGATCAATCACAATTACGATTTGGTGGATCGGATTAAAGAAATCGTATACAAAGGTGAAAAATATAGGGGGCGGGAAATCGGCACTGCTACCATATTCCTGGAAGATCTGAGAATCTCTACCAATGTAAAGAATGAGCAGGGCGAACGCGCCATCGGAACCAGGGTGTCAGAGGAAGTCAATCAAGCCGTATTAAAGAATGGACAGCGGTGGATCCACCGGGCTTTTGTTGTCAACGACTGGTACATCGCCGCTTACCGCCCCATTAAAAGTATCCAAGATGAAATCATCGGCATTTTATATGTCGGGATGCTGGAACAACCCTATATCGATTTGAGAAACCGGGTTATGCTCACTTTCACCGTTATGGCCGGATTCAGTGTTTTGATCCTGCTGGTGCTCATGTATATTGCAACTTCAACAATCGTCCATCCTCTCCGGAAAATGGTTACAGCCACCAAACAGATCGCCCGCGGCGATTTAAATCATAAAGTCGACATTTCTATCCAGGACGAAATCGGTGAATTGGCTGAATCTTTCAACCAAATGACGGAAAATTTAAAATCCGCCAACCGAAAACTGGTGCAGTGGGGGAAAACATTGGAAAAAAGAGTGGATAAACGGACTAGAGAATTAAAAGAGACTCAAGATTCCCTCGTGCAATCTGAAAAACTGGCATCTCTGGGAAAAATGGCTGCCGGAATCGCCCATGAAATCAATAACCCATTGACATCGATATTGATCAATACCCATTTGATGCTTGAAAAAACCGGAGAAAAGAATCCCTTTCACGAAAATTTAAGCCTGGTAGCGGATGAAACAGCGCGCTGCTCTCAGATCGTTAAAGGGCTGCTGGAATTTTCACGGCAAAATCCGCTTCAAAAAGAATTCACCGACATTAATGCTTTACTGAAAAAGACCATCAACTTGGTTAAAAACCAGGTCTCATTCCAGAATATTGATATCACCCAGGAACTGGCCTCTGACCTGCCTCAAATTCGAGTTGATTCCGGCCAGATTAAGCAGGTTTTCTTGAATCTGCTGGTCAATGCAGCAGAGGCCATGCCGGAAGGGGGCAGCCTGTATGTCAAAAGTGAATATATCTCCTCTAGTCAATCCATGCGCATCTCGTTTAGAGATACGGGACACGGCATACCGGAAGACCATATCAATCATTTATTCGATCCTTTCTACACCACCAAAAGCAGCGGCACCGGCTTAGGGCTGGCTGTCAGTTACGGCATCATGCAGCAGCACCAGGGCTCAATCCGGGTAGAAAGCACAACCGGGGAAGGATCAACCTTTGTTCTTGAATTTCCGGATAAGGGAAAGGGCGCAAATGAACACTAATAAGCAGGAAACAACCTGCATTATTCACGGGCCGTGATGGCCGCAGATGCGGTGCGGTACGGTCACCCCGAAAGGAAAATAAAGGAGACGGCATGATGAACAGCCAAAATAGAAACCGGATTCTGGTTGTCGATGATGAAATCAACGTATGCAAGAGCATCAAAATGGCGATCCAGGATGACCGCTATGAAGTCGATACCTCACTGAGCGGGGAGGAGGCTTTAAAAAAAAATAAGGAAAAGGCATATGACCTTGTAATCACGGATTTGATGATGCCTGGCATCTCCGGCCTTGACTTGCTTAAAAATCTATTGAAAACCCATCCGGATATCCGGATGATCATGATCACCGGGTATCCCACGATAAAAACCGCTGTGGAATCAGTCAAATGCGGAGCTTTTGATTATGTCCCCAAACCTTTCACCCCGCAGGATTTGCGGAGTATCGTCGTCCGTGCGCTTCAATCGAAAAGAGACGTCCCTGACGAAGAGGGGCGGAATGCTCAAATTCCATCCGGATCCTTCTTTCTAAAAGGTTTTGCCTGGCTTCGCCGGGAAAACCAAGATCACGCCGTGATCGGAATCGTACATGATTTCATGAAGACCCTGGAAGGCACCAAAAGCATAGAAATCCCGCCTGTCAATAGAAACATCTATCAAGGAGAAGTATTAGCCCGAATCACCGATAATAAGGACCAGACCCACCGAGTGTGGTCTCCGGTATCCGGCCGGATAGTGGAAGTCAACCAACTCCTTCGGGACAATCTGCAGTGGCTGCAGAACAGCCCTTATGAAAAGGGATGGCTCATCCGGCTGGAGATGATCCGCCCGGAGGAGGATTTGCAGGGACTGCAAAAAGCTTAAAACAAATCAATGAACTCTTCTTCCTCTCCTGTCAGTTTTGACCTTTTTTCAGCGGCTGCGTCTATTCTGCTCAGTGAATTTCCCCTTGACTGTTTCGCTGTCCCGGATCCGGAAATAAAATGGAGGGAAAACCCGTTCTCTATACCAGGGCGAGTCTGCAATGATATTCTTTTTGCTTTGAAAACCGGTCCGGAGAAAACACGCCGTCGTTTACTCCGGGATATGTTTTCCTTTCTCGAAGCAAAAAGAAACCATCCCGGAAGTGCTTTCAATGAAGAACTTAACCGGATATCAGAAGCCGGGGAAAATACATTCCCGGATGCCCGTATTTTTTTGACCGGTCTTAGATCAGTCTGCGCCCGGCTTTATTTTGAATGCCTGGAGTACCTGGCTGAAAAGGAGGTAAAAGACTGGGACCGGCCGGCTAAGAACCTCAAAGTATCCGCCTGCAGTAAACTCCTGGATATACAAGTGACCCCATCCCCGCAGAAACCGGCAGTAAGCCTATCACCCTATCTGAAAAACATGGCCCATCGGGCAGCAGAGGAGGAAAGCATCTTTTATGCCTTTGAATATCATTTTGAGAAGGCCGCTGCCGGCAATCCGGAAGAACAATATGCATTTATCATTGAAAAAATGCGCCCTCCGATGGGAGTGGTCACTCATACGTCACCGGCGTTACTGCGGCCC
>CAYRTV010000189.1:0-5817 GCA_964427225.1 uncultured Eubacteriales bacterium | reverse complement strand
CACTGGGTCGAGCGGATGACGGTGAGTTATCTCAGGGCCCATGGCGGCAAGGCCGAACGAAACCGGCGAACCTGGAATCTGACCTGGCCGGATGGTGAAGAGCTCACCAGAGTCGTTTTCAGCGGCAAGGAGGCCGAGCAGACACCGGCCGCCCGGCATCTAACTTTGGAGGACTCTCGGATTCGGGGTTTGGCAATGAGGCTGCCGCGATTTGTCCCGGGACAACCGGTTTCGGTCGTTAGTATTCCTGGGATTACCGATGAGGTCACGGGGCTTTGGTCTCTCTGGCGGATCGGCATCGCTGCAGAGGACTGGAACCGCTATCGCATCATGCCGCTTTTTCTCACTGATGGCGGAAAGGTCTTTGCGCCCACCGCACGATATCTGTGGGACTGTCTCTTGAGCGAAACGACCTCTGTTCGGGGTCACCTTGAAATCGATGATGCCAGAAATGCCTTTGACCGGCTCTTGCGAATCGCCGAAGAACGCGGCCGGTCCATCTACGATGAGCTTGTTCAAGAACACCGTTCACGCTTGGCGCGTGAGAGGGAAAAAGGCGAATATGCTTTTACCGCCCGAAGCAAAATCATTGAGCGCATCGGTCTGCCCCAAGTCCGCGACTATCGATTGAATCTGCTGCGGCAGGAAGAACGCTCGTGGAAAGTTGAACTTGAACGCAAGGCTCAGGTTTATCCGGAATTGGAGCCTCTCCTTGTGGTCCGGGTTGAGGGAGGCGCGCGTGAGTAATTGGCGTGACAAGATTCTCAGAGAGTTCACTCCCAATGTCGCCCGGCTGACTCTGGTTGCCGATCCGGACGGCCTTCTCCTGGAAGAGGGTGTTCTTGCAGGCATTCGCGAGCGTGGTTTTGAATTGATTCCCTTCGAGGACCATGTCGCCTTCCGGTTTGCCTATGAATCCAAGTTTCGTTCCCGCTGGGACCAGGGTGAGCAGACCGACTTAGTGGTGGTGCTGCACTCTGCGGCCAGCGACCTCGGCTGTCTGCCATACGATCTGCTTCAGGCCGGCCGAAGGCTGTCATTCAACCTCGGAGAGATATTTCCCAATCTGAGCTATCCCATTGTGACCGCCTTGGACCGGGGGGATTTGGATGCGCTCTGCGAAGCCCAAGAGCGTTATGCTCCTACTGTTCTGGGCGATAATGCCACAAAGGAATTCATTCTTCGCCATGTTTTTAAGATCGCCCCGGAACTTATCCGCAAGCCGTCTGATCTGCTGCGGGCACTGTTGCGCCGCCACTACCGGGAGCAGCGCATCCCGGATTCGATTGATAAACGATTTGTTCAGGTGCTGCGACAACAGAACGGTTTTGAAGATTGGCCCCTCGAAACGATTATTCCGGATCGAAATGCCTTTTTCGCTTTTCTCCAGGAACGCTGGCCCTTTTTTCTAAATAAGTCAGTAACCCAGGGTGCCTCCGGCGTTCATGAAAACGAGAAACCTTACGGCCTTGAATATCCCGGCCCTTCGGATTTGCCCTTCGGCCATGACGATGTTCGTGTCTACATTGACAACTTGTTTTTCGAGGGGCTGCTTGAGGCGGTTCCCCATGATCGAGCCGAGTCGCTCTCCAAAACTTGGCTCGCCATCGGCATTCGAACGGACGAGCAGGCGGATCGGAAGAGGCGTGTGGAGGGACTCCTCGATACCTTGTCGTCCGATATTCCGAATGAGGACACACGGCACGACGGCTGGTTCCACTTTGCCAAAACCTGGGCGGAGCTGGCGGCTCTGGCACTGGATTCGAAGGCGGAGCTGCCGGAACCGGCGCGGCAGAAGATGGAGGCGCTTCAAGCACAGATAGATGCCGCACTCCCGCCATGGCTGAAAAAACGCTACGCAGGATTGGTCAACCTGCCCCCGGTTCCACCGGTCATGCTCCACCATATTCCACGTTTCCTCGCCCGCCACGTCAACGATGCCAAGCACCACAAAGCGGCGTTCGTCCTGGTGGACGGCCTTGCGCTGGATCAGTGGATCGTCATCCGAAAGGAAATCTCCAGACAGCGAGCCAATTACCGCTTTCGTGAGAACGCGGTGTTTGCCTGGATACCGACCATCACGTCTGTTTCGCGCCAGGCGGCCTTTGCAGGAAAGCCGCCGATCTATTTTCCGAACAGCATCCACACCACAGAAAAAGAACCGGCCTTGTGGACGCAATTCTGGGTAGACCAGGGGCTGACACAGCAGGAAGTTGCATATGCCAAGGGGCTGGGGAACGGAACCTTGGAAAGCGTGGAGGAGATTGTCGCCCGGCCCAAGACGCGGGTGGTCGGTCTGGTTATCGACAAAGTGGACAAGATTATGCACGGCATGGAACTTGGCGCAGCGGGCATGCACAACCAGGTTCGCCAGTGGGCCGCAGGGCCATTCTTGGCACAACTGTTCGATCTGCTTCTGGAGAACGGATTCCGTGTCTGCCTGTCGTCGGATCACGGCAACATCGAGGCGTCAGGTTGCGGCCGGCCCGCCGAAGGAGCCGTGGCGGATCTGCGCGGAGAGCGCGCTCGGATTTATCGCGATTCCTTACTGCTAGGTCAGGTTAAGGAACGATTCCCAGATGCTCTGGAATGGCCGCCTACCGGGTTGCCTGAGGATTATCTCCCCCTTCTTGCCCCACCTCGTGAAGCATTCGTACGCAAGACCGAAAGCCTTGTCGGGCATGGTGGTGCTTCTCTTGAAGAAGTTATTGTTCCTTTTGTTCGAATTGAAAGAATGCAAAAATGATTGATCGAAAATTACAAATTGGTATAGATCGGATTATTTCTCTTAATTGGCTCGAAAAAACGTCTCAGTTAATATTAGCAGGAAATGATAAAGATTCTATATGTGAAATATTTGATGAACTTCTAAAAGATAAACTGTCAGGAGGAAAGCCAGGCGGAAGAGGATCAAGAGAAAAGACAATAACAATACTCTTGAAAACGTGGCTTACAGTTCCATTCGATTTAAAGGCATTACGAGATAATGGATTGAAATTACTCAGGATTTTATCACAAAAGGAGCGTATTATTGTTCATTGGGGAATGATACAAGCTTCCTATCCCTTCTGGAGTGCGGTGGCCGCCCATACAGGCAGAATTCTAAACCTTCAAAAAACTGTCGCAGCTTTGCACGTTCAGCGAAGAATTAGGGAGGATTACGGAGAACGAGAAACAGTATCAAGAGCAACTCAGCGAGTGCTTCGTTCATTCTTAGATTGGGGCGTTTTGAAAGAAACTGGTGATAAAGGCATCTATGGGCAAGGAAATCAGTATCAAGTTGAAGATCCCAGGCTTATAACCTGGTTAGTGGAGGCATCTCTCCATGCCAGGTTGAATGGGTCCGCGGCCATAAAGGACCTTCTCGCCAGCCCGAGCATTTTTCCCTTCCGATTGGCACATATCTCAGCTGAACATGTGGCGTCACTTTCATCGCGTCTTAATATCCTGCGGCATGGTCTGGATGACGACCTTTTGATGTTACATAAAGAGGCAAGGGCAAAATGACCATATCACAGACAAATTATATGCCGATTTACTTAGTAAAAGTATGCGCCTGTTGACATATTCAATCTAGCTGGGATTATTGATTGATATATATTTTCATAAATCCTAAATATTGTCCCATCCTATTCTTTTGATATATCTTATGACTCCGCCCCGGCAAATGAGTAAATGGGAATATCATTCTTGATAAAAACTTATCTTCCGGGTTGATCTAAAAGAAGAGTTACTATAATTTTTTCTCTAGATTTTGCATCTTGAACAGTCGAGTCCTGGCCGAGGATGATCATTTTGATTTGACCTTATCCCCGGAAAGGCTCCGGCGGCGGAATAAAATCATCCACATATTCCCTATTATCAAAGGATTTCAACTTATCGATGATTTTCCAGATTCAATTTGTAATTCCACATTGATCATTAATAAAATCCTTATAAATCAATATAGGCAGTTTTACCTATATTGCCCAAGTATAGGTATTTTTGCTTATATTCGATTCACTACATAATTCGTCCTTATTTGCGATTGAAAAAAACCTCAGTTTGGTAATACATAATCTTTGTTTAAAGATAGTTGAAAGGGGATTAGGATGGAACACCTTTAGTCCGTCCAGTAAATATTTGCCGATAGGAACCGTTGAATCAAATCAATATATGATGGCCGAACCGCTGATGCAACGGACCTTGGATGTAACTATATAAAAGAACCTAAAAGAAAAAGAATCAGCATAGACTTCGATTAAAAAAACATGTAATAAAAATAGTTACAATCATTGACATAACTTAATTTGCAAATAAAAATATATTAAGACATCTATTGTTAAGAAAAGATAAAACTGCGAAAGGTGTATTAGAATTTAATGTTCAATAAATATGGGGACAGAAAAAATATTATTGAGTGTCCGAATCCGCCGTGTAAGACAAAATTAAAGATTCCCGAATTTTCCGAAAGCATTAAACTTAAATGCCCAAATTGTTCCATAGTATTTTCTTATCCTTTGGAGAGTAAAAAGAAAAAACGGACCGGTTCGAAAGAAGATATCAAGGCTCATCCCTTTATATTTGGTTCTCTTTTGACTATTTGGGTAATCATCCAATATTTTCTCTTTGTTTACGATCTCCTTACCGTTTACAGCATTGTTTTTTTTACGATATTCTTTTCAATTATTTGGTTTTTGGTTCTTTGGATTCTTGGAGACTATAGAGAGAGGCATGTCAAATGGTATTATCGAAAAATATTCGTCCTTGTATTATTATGGTTTTTCCCGCCTGTTGGGATTTCGTTATTATGGGCCGGAGCAAGATTTAATACTGCAAGTAAAATTCTATTTACATCATTAATATCAATATGGTTTATTTCAATTGTCTCTTTTTTTTCTAACAATTCAGAATTTTCCTCTAGCGGCGATATGGAAACTTCTTATATTAAGGAAACATACCTTCATGAAGAAAAATCACTGCGATCACAATTTCTTGATGAATTCACAAGAGCAAATGGGAAAAAAAGGAAGTATGAAGAATTAACTATTCCTCAGATAGCAGAGAAATTCGACCATTCGATTGTATTTGTTAAAGCTTTTGATAGAAACCGAGAGTTAATTAGTCAGGGCAGCGGTTTTTTTATTACGGAAAGGGCCATAGCAACAAATTACCATTTGATTGGGGATGCTTATTCTGCATCAATTCAATTACCATCACAACAAACTTATAGGAATATTGTTTTTTTAGGCGGAGATCCAATAAATGATATTGCTATTCTATTTATTCCGGGATTGGAAGAATCACAACTTCCTTTAATGATTGGTAATTCAAGTACAATTAAGAGGGGGGAGAAGGTTATAGCAATTGGAAATCCTCTAGGCCTCAGGAATTCTTTATCAGACGGTTTAGTCAGTGGGATACGAGATTTTGATGGAGTCGATTTGCTCCAGATAACCGCGCCCATATCGCCGGGAAGTAGCGGCGGTGCTCTTTTAAACATGAATGGACAGGTGATTGGGATAACAACTAGAGCCTCTTTATGGATTGCTCAGAATCTAAATTTTGCTGTTCCGATAAATTCTTTAGTTGAGTTGATAAATAATTGGAAAAAGGAATCTTATCATCAAAGCTCAACCGGAAATATTAATGCCATAAAAAAGGATAAAGATTCATTCGACCGACCTAAGAGAATTCCTGTAACGAGGGCTGAGCAAAAGACGGAATCCTTTTCATTACCTCACGGGACAATTTTATTTAAAAATACTGATTGCTTGAAAGGATTAGGAGAGCTTAAAGTAAATAACGGGACTAAATATGATGCTGTTTTAAAGCTCG
>CAYRTV010000188.1:0-5841 GCA_964427225.1 uncultured Eubacteriales bacterium | reverse complement strand
TGTCGCAGGAAAAAACAAGGGCATGGGAATGAAGCAAAGCTTTTGTGTTGATTAGAAATGGAATTATGTTAACGGGAAAAACCTTTTATGTAACAGGTGCAACAGGCAGATTGGGATGCACCGCAGTGGAACGTCTGGAAGAAATGAATGCTGAAGTCATACCAGTCGTGTTCGGTCATTATCCTGATAAACCCAAACGGATTTTGTGGAAGGCCGCAACAGAACCCGTAAGAATAAAGGACACCCAAGCTTTAAATGGACTCAAAGAACCTCATTATGTGATCCATTTTCATTGGGCCGTCAACCGAAGTTTATCGTATCTTGAACAACTGGATTATGAGTTAAAGCAAAATATTTTTGACCTGAAGTTTTTTTGGGACTGGCTGTTGGATAAAAAACTGGATCGGTTTGTCAATATTTCGACGATTAAAGTCTTCAGTCATTTGAATGAAGATCCGGTTTGCAATGAAACGGAACCCCGGCCTAATACGCCTTATGGTGTAGCTAAACTGGCCGGTGAAAAATTATTTGATTCATATTATCATGATTCGGCTTTTGCAGTCGTCCATTTGCGGTTAAGTTCTGTAGCTTCTTTCGGCGAACATCCTACTCATTTACTGAGTCGGCTTTATAAAAGTGCATTTGAAAATGAAAGAATTATCATCAATAACGACCATTTAGTTTACCTTTTTTATATAGATGAAATCGTTGACTTGATCATAAATGCGGCCGTAAATGCCAAAGCGAATAAGTATTTAATGGTTAAAGAAGGCCGGCCGGTGGAAGAAATTGCACGCAAATTTGAAGGAATTGCAGGAAGAAAAATAAATGGGGATTATAGGGAATTAGCTTCCGGTCACAATGAACCGGAATTCATTTCCAACCACCGGGAGCTGGAAGCGGACTGGGTGCGAAGCGTCGATTTGGACACGGCGATCTCGAATATTATTAAGTTAAATATTGGGAAAATAAGTTAAAAGTAAAAAGTTAAAAGTTGTCTTATTTAAATTAAAAATGGCACAGCAATGTCATCCTGAGGCCTGTGAAGCAGGCCGTGAGGATCTTATACTGCTTCGTCTCGAATTAAGTAAAAAGTAAAGAGAAATCAAAAATCAAATATCAAAAATAAACCAAAGCCGAATAATGGAAACCAAGCCCGATTATACATCTCAAAACCCGGAATGCAAAACCCGGAACCCTGAACTCAGAACCTGGAACGCGAGCGCAGCGAGCAAGAACCCAAGTAACCCAAGTAACCCTAGTAACGCAAGCGCAGCGAGCATGGCGAGGCCGTCTAAGATTGCCACGCGGCCTTCGGCCACCCGCAATGACAATGGAGATATATAGGAGATACAAATGAAATACTGCGTGATCGCACCGGATGTAAAGCTGGGAAAAAATGTCAAAATATTTTCTTTTGTCAACTTGTACGGGTGCGAGATAGGGGATAACACTAAAATCGGCACTTTTGTGGAGATTCAGAAAAACGCTTCGGTGGGAAAGAACTGCAAGATATCTTCTCATACGTTCATCTGCGAAGGAGTTCATATTGAGGATGATGTCTTTGTCGGCCACAATGTCACCTTCATCAATGATATGTATCCGAGAGCCACTGCTAAAAACGGACAGATGCAGACCGAGGCTGACTGGAACGTTATACCGACTTATATAAAACAAAGCGCATCCATCGGATCCAGCGCGACCATACTGGCGGGGATTACGATTGGAGAGAATGCTTTGATCGGGGCGGGGGCAGTTGTAACCAGGGATGTCCCCGCCAATGCCATTGCCGCCGGGAATCCGGCTAAGATTTTAAGAAATATTGGAGGTTCATCATGAAGGTTCCATTTTTGGATTTAAAGGCACAGCTGCCTCAAATAAGGAAAGAAATCGAAGAACGGTTTTCCCGCATTGTCGATAATACCGGTTTCGTCTGCGGAAGAGAGGTCAAGGAATTTGAGGAGCGATTTGCCGACCTTCATGATGTATCCTACGCCGTTGGATTAAGCTCGGGAACGGAAGCCAATCAGATAGCTTGTCTTTGCTGCGGAATCGGAGAAGGCGATGAGGTCATTATTCCGGCGAATACATTTATTGCCACGGCCGAAGGCATCTCGCATGCCGGAGCGGTACCGGTTTTCGCCGATGTGGATGAGACGACATTTAATATCGATGGCGAGTTCGATACTAAAATAACACCGAAGACTAAGGCCGTTAATCCCGTGCATCTTTTCGGCCAGCCGGCGGATATGGCGGCCGTCTTGGATATAGCGCAAAAAAATAAGCTGCCGGTTATAGAGGATTCCGCCCAGGCTCACTGTGCCGAATTCCGCGGTAAGCGAGTGGGCGGAATCGGAAAGGCGGCATCCTGGTCATTTTATCCCGGGAAAAATTTAGGCGCTTGGGGAGAAGCTGGCGCATTGACCACCGATGATGAGAATATCTGCCGGCAGGCCTTGAAGCTCCGGGATCATGGAAGTGAAAAAAAATATTTTCATGACCTCATAGGCTTTAACTGCCGGATGTCGGAATTTCAGGCGGCCGTGCTCAATGTGAAGATGGACTATATTGAAGAGTGGACCGAGAAACGCCGCCGGAATGCGGAAAGGTACAGCGAGGGGCTGTCCGGATTGGAGGAGGTGGCCGCCCCTGTTGAATCAGAGGGAGCCAGACATGTATATCACCTGTTCGTAGTAAGGGCTCAAGAGCGGGACGAATTGCAGGAGTACTTAAAGGATAAGGATATCGGATGCGGTATGCATTATCCGATTCCCCTCCATTTAACTGAAGCCTATGCTTATCTGGGATACCGTCCCGGAGATTTTCCAAAGGCGGAAAACCTGGCCAAAGAGATTTTATCTTTACCGATGTACCCGGAAATATCAGGGGATCAAATTGACTATGTATGTGAATGTATCCAGGATTTTTATAAAAGATAACCTGGCTTTATGTTAAAAGAAAATGTCTTAAAAAAGTCCGTCCTGTTTTTGGACGCCGCCCTGATTTCTGCGGCATTTTTTGCAGCCTACTATATCCGAACTCAATTCCACACTCTTTACCCGCTGAATCTCTTCTCGGACTTAACAGTGGCGGACTATTCGGTTCCCTTGAGCGAATACCTGGTGGTATTGTTTTTGGCGGTTCCATTGTGGTGTTTCATGCTGCACATAAACGGCATGTACACATCTATGCGGACCCGGAAATGGCACGAGGTGCTGTGGATCGTACTTATGTCGTCTTTCTTTGCGGTGCTGGGTTTAGGCGCCTTGGCATTTTTGTTCAAACTTCAATTTGTCAGCCGCTTGTTTTTCATGATTTTTGTCTTTTTTGGCCTGATATTTTTGACGGGCGAAAAATTCATACTTCTGGCTTTCATCCATCGTATGCGGCGAAAGGGCATAAGCATCCGCAATATCCTGATAGTAGGGACCGGCAGGCGAGCGGCAAATTTAACCAGAATTATTGAAGAGCATCCGGAGTGGGGGCTATGCATTTTAGGCGCCGTCGATGATGAACCGAGCAGAAAAATACAAAAAGTAAGGAATGTGAACGTTATCGGTCCGATCAATAATCTTTGCGGCATTCTGCATAGTCATGCTGTGGATGAAGTGATTTTTGTGGTTCCGCGTTCCAGGTTAAGCCATATCGAGGAAGCGGTACTCGCCTGTGAAATTGAAGGCGTGCGGGCTTCGGTCGCCGGTGATCTGTTTGATATGAGGATCGCCCATTCGCTAACCAGTGAACTCAACGGCATTCCGCTGATTACGTTTGAATCCACAGTGGCCCGGGAATGGGAGCTGTTCGCTAAAAGGCTGGTTGATGCAGTTCTTTCCGGTCTGGGTATTATTGTTTTGAGCCCGGTCCTGCTCGGTACCGCGGTTCTGATCAAGCTGACATCCAAAGGACCGGTTTTTTTCACTCAACGGCGGCTGGGTTTGAACGGAAGAATTTTTAATCTCTATAAATACCGGACCATGCGCGTGGGAGCTGAAGATGACCTATCCAATATCAATGTAGTCCAGGACTCAAACAATCCGGAATTTATTAAACGTAAAATGAAATATATGACTCCAATCGGGAGATTTTTAAGGAAATTCAGCCTGGATGAGCTGCCCCAGTTTTTTAACGTTTTCGCCGGACACATGAGCCTGGTGGGGCCCAGGCCGGTTCCTGCGACAGAAGTGTCCCAATATCAGCCCTGGCAGAGAAGGCGAATGTCCATGCGCCCGGGGATAACTTGTCTATGGCAGATATCCGGCCGGAATAATGTCAGTTTTGAAGAATGGATGAAAATGGATTTGGAATATATAGATAACTGGTCCCCTTGGCTGGATATCAAGATTTTGATAAAAACCGTACCGGTTGTATTTTTTGGAATCGGTGCGTATTAAACGCCTATAGGGAGTATACAAATGGAATACAGAGAACAACTCAAAATGAGAGACGTGGATTTAATGGAATATTGGAGAGTAATTGTTAAAAGAAGATGGGTGATCTATATTTTTGCAGGAACACTTATATTTATTGTCGGTGTATATTCCTTTCTGACTCCTCCGAAGTATGAATCCACAGCTACTTTGCTTATTGAAGAAGGGTCATACCGGGTTCTAAGTATTGAGGATGAATTTGGGTACAGGCAGCAGCCTTTCAACAGTGTTTATATGGATACCCTCATTAATACCCAGATTAACATTCTAGGAAGCAGAGCCCTTGCTAAGCAGGTAGCGGAGAAGATGAATCTGTTATCCAGGCCGGAATTTAGGGGAAAAGATGATAATAAACCGGTTCTAGCCTCGGTTAAAGATTTCATGCTGCTTAAGTGGTTGATAGGCGACGGCGAAAATGATTCCCAAAACCGCAGGAGAAAAGATCCTTATGCTGATGTGGTCAAAACACTCCATGAAGGGTTGAAAATATCACCAATACGGAATTCCAAACTGGTGAATGTCAGCTATACAAGCAACTCCGCGGTATTGGCGGCGGATATAGTGAATAATTTTGCGCATGAATTTATGATCTTTTCTCTTGAAAAAAAATACGAGACTACCCAGCAGGCTTCTGATTTTTTAAGTGAACAGATCGCTGATTTGCGTACAGATTTAGCGGCTAAGGAAAGGGAACTGCAGCAGTATGGACAAGAAACGGAGATATTTTATCTGGACGAAAATGAAAGCTCCGCGGTAGAGAAATTCGCTGATTTAAATAAAGCATTTACTCAAGCCCAAATTAATCGAATTAATGCCGAGGCCAGATACCGGGAGCTGAGAAATTTGGAAATCGATTCGTTGCCCCAGTTTGTAGATAATGAGCTTATCCAGGATCTGAAGACTGATTATACTCGCCTGTTGAATGAATATGAGGAAAAAAGAAAAGTATATAAGCCAAGCTATCCTGAGATGGTGAAACTTAAGGCTCGAGTGGACAGCATGCGCACTGAACTTGAAAACGAAATTCAGAAAGCTGTTGATGCAGCGGAAACGGAATACAGGTCTGCATACCAAAATGAGAACTCCTTGAAAAAGCTTTTGGATTCCCAAAAAGAAACGGTTGGTGTAATGAAGTCAAATGCAATTTTATACAACAGCTTGAGAATCGAAGTTGAAAATAAGCGCAAATTATTGAACTCTTTGGTGGAGCGACAGAATGAGACTTATGTCTCTACTAGACTGGGAGGACTCAAGTCCACTAATCTTAGTATTATTGATGAAGGCGTTGTTCCTGTGGACCCGATTTCACCCAAAAAGAAGCTGAATTTGATTTTAGCTGGAATAATGGGACTTTTTGGCGGAGTAGGCCTTTGTTTTGTATTTGAGTATTTTGACAATACTGTGAGAAGCCCTG